>JAIPFI010000020.1 GCA_021736705.1 Methylococcaceae bacterium
CTATATCTGAAATAGCCACGCGACCACCAGGCTTGGTGACTCGAAAAATTTCTTTGATTAGTTGTGTTTTATCGCTGTCATGAACGAGATTTAATACGCAGTTAGAAACGACTAAATCAATAGAGTTATCTTTTATTAATGGGTTTTCAGTGCGTTGCTGTTCCTGCCAAGTACGTAATGAAATGACATCTTGAGAGCGGTGAATGGGGTTTTCAGCTAAGTGGGCATCTAAGGCTTGTAAATCTAGAGCTAGGTCTTGGATTTGTCCTTTAACAAATGTAACACGATCTGAACCCATTTTTTCAGCCATTTCAGCTTGATATTTGCGTGCTAGGCCAAGCATGTCATCATTCATATCGACACCAATGACTTTACCTGTATCACCAACTAATTGTGCTGCCATATAGCATATTTTGCCAGAGCCTGAACCTAGATCTAAAACGGTATCACCTTTTTTAACATAGCGCGAAGGGTCGCCGCAGCCGTAATCTTTATCAATAATTTCTTGCGGTAAAATTGCGAGTAATTCGCGATCATAATCGACAGGGCAGCATAAATCTGCTTGTTGTGTTTGAGCACCTTCAGAGTAGCGTTCCAAGACGCTAGTTTCGACAGACATGTAAAGTATTTCCTTTGGATGGGGGTGATGTTTGGTATTGTCACGAAAAAATTAAAAAGAGTGGGGTGTGCTTTATTTTCTAATGTAGGTCATTCGGTAAGAAAATAGACAGCAAGTCGTGGGTTACTGTTCACTAAAATAGAGATTAGCATAATAACTGTGTGCACTTCCTGATGAATTGTCGGTATCGCTCATAATGGCAATGGCATCAATATAGCGTATATCTTCACCAAAAATCTTGTTTAAATCTTCGAGTACATTACGTTTTTCGGTGTGCCATTGTTGTATTGCATCATCGCCAGAGCGAACGGCAAGCATCATAACATTCTTACCGGCAAATGGATTTGGCCAGATTGTATTTTTGGGTGAGCTGTTAGCCCATACATAGTTGATTGCTTTGCTTTTCCAAAAGAACCACTTGTTTTCGCTGATAAGGTAAATGCGAGCAGCAAAGTCATCGCCTTGTTTGCTTTGTTCATTGTTAATAACGAGTTTTTTGTCAATCCGCCATGACCAATTTAAATAAGGGGTTTTGTGTAAGTCTATGCGCATTTCTTTATATAAGCTTGATGCGGTTGCTGTGCTTTGAGCTTGAAGGACTGTTTGTTTGTCAATAGAAACTATTTGATATTGAGTTTCCCCTTTAAATGATTTTTGCTGCCAATCGTTCAATTGCAGATTGGAAAAGTCGCTGATGGGAATTGTTATTTCTTGTGCTTGAAGTGCTGGATGGATTAATGCCAATAATAGTAGCATGGGCTTTAGTCTACTAAGTCGTGGCATGGAGGAATACAGGTGGACTAAAATAAAACCCAGAAAGCGATGATTAAGCATAAGAAACATTTTATCTTACCGCTTCAAGTGCCAGCGCTTCTAATTTAGTTAATACTAGAATGCTGGCGGATTCCATTTTTTCTAGTGCGCTTAAAGAGGCTTGTTTATCGCCCTTATTTAATGCATCAATAGCAGCTACACCATTTTGATGGACGTCTTTATGAGGCGTTTCTAAATTTTGAAAGCTGGATGAATGACTGAAATGGTTCTTGCCTTCGCCTTGGTAATACCAAGTTCCTAGGCGACAATTAAGGTGGCTAGCAAAGTCCGATGTCGTTTTTTTAGAAACGCCCATGATCACTTTGTAAATTTCCATTTTATAAATTAAGTGATCCAGTTTTACCACTTCAACGAAACTGCGTAATGCGCTCCCAGTAATAGCTTCTTGCATATTTTCGGATAATTGCACCAATTCCTGCATTTTTCTGCTGGCCTCGATTCCTCTTTCGCCAAATTGTGCAGAATCTGCAGCCACTTTGCTCATTTGATTTTTTGCCGCATCTGTTTCGTTACGAATGGTACCGACTAGGCTTTCAATATCTTTTGTCGCGTCATTAGTGCGTTTTGCTAATGTTCTAACTTCATCTGCAACCACGGCAAAGCCTCGGCCATGTTCACCGGCGCGAGCTGCTTCAATAGCAGCATTGAGTGCAAGTAAATTGGTTTGGTCGGAAATATTTTTAATTAGATTGATAATGCCTTCAATATCGGTAGCGCTACGATTTAAGCCATCTACCGTATTTGCCGTTTCCTGTGTGTCTGCTGCCATATTGGCAAGCGAGTTGGATATTTTATTAACTGCTGAATGTGTTTCAGTTAAAACGGATGATGTTTGCTTGGTGTTATCGCGCTCAGTTATCATTACTGTTGACAAAGAGGTTAAAGAGGATTGCATCATGAGCATGGATGAGCCAAATTCCTGCAATAAGACAAAAAGGCCTTGATGGAAATTTTCAGCGCCATGTATCTTCTTAATCTCTTGTAATAGATCAGATTTCTCAGTACGTAAGCCATCAATTTCTAGACTTAAAGATTGATTTTTGTCTTCTAATTGAGCAATTTTTTGTTCAGCATCAAGTAAGGCTTTTTTATTGAAAAAAAACACTGAGTTCTCCAGAGAAAGTAGGTGAGTTATATATTGCTCATATTACGCGTCGGCTAGTTTTATGGCAATTATTTAAATCGCTGGAGAGTTGATGTCATTAGCCCAATAAATAAGAGGTTGCTAATTTAATTGCAGATCATGTAGAGTGGTTTCAAGCTAACTTAATAATTCAGTCTATATGATACCTATTAGAGATACTGCACCATGCTATAGCAAGCCCTATGTGAGCTGGGCATTAATGTTTATTTGTATCACTATATTTATGTTACTAGAAGTGGCTCCAGAGCGCTACCATCGCTATATTATCTATATTTATGGGATGGTTCCAGCGCGTTATACTCATCCTGAGTGGGCGGTAGCTATGGGTTATCCTGCGGACTATTATTTGTCTTTTTTGACAAATTTATTTTTGCATGGTGGCTGGGTACACTTGATTATGAATATGTGGTTTATCTGGATTTTTGCTGATAATGTGGAAGACAGAATGGGGCATAGTCGGTTTATTGTTTTTTATTTGCTTTGCGGGATGATTGCTACTTTTGTGCAATGGCAATACACCCCAGAAGTGGTCAATCCTGTTGTCGGTGCTTCGGGAGCAATAGCAGGCGTTTTAGCTGCGTATTTTTTTCTTTATCCTTATGCAAAAATTGTACTGTGGGTGCCGATTTTATTGCTGCCCATTTTTATTGAAATTCCTGCCATTGCTTTTATAGGTGTCTGGATTATCTTTCAAATGCAAAATGCAAGTACGGCTGTCTTGTTCTATGGGGGGGCAACAGATGTCGCATTATGGGCACATTTAGGTGGATTTCTGGCTGGTATCGTTTTATTTCGCTTCTTTCTCAGAAAAGATTATCCTGAATAATTTCCTTTAAGGTATAATTGACGACTAAAATTATTATAAAAAACTCAAGGAGTGGATTGCATAGTCTACTTTAAAGTTATTATTAGGAAGTTGAATTTAAATGAAAAAAATTAATGTTGCTTTGGTTAGGCTTATCCAGTTTGTAGTTTTTGTTATTTTTACCTTTATGGTTATTGCCTATTTTGGCGCAATGATATTGATCCCATTAGATGCATTAGTAATGATCACTAAGCTATTAGGTGTATTTGGCTTAAATACTTTTATTGGAGCATTAATCGGGCTTCCTATCGTTGGTTTTTTAGGCAAAATCGTCTATCAAACACCGGGTCTAATCGGTATGATTACAGAAACAGGTATGGATCTTATTAAAGTAGGTAAAGATAAAGTTGAAGCTTTCAATCATATTGCTGCATCAGTTAAATAATTAATTGACAGCTTCGCTGTCTTTGGAAAAGGCTCATATTCTTCAGGTATGAGCCTTTTTTTATGTCTATAGATTATGAAACATCAGCACATACAGTTGAATGGATTTTTACAGGGCGTTGGTTTTCGCCCTTTTGTTTATAGATTAGCTGAGCAGTATCAACAAAAAGGGTGGGTTGCCAATACCAGTTTTGGCATTAGTTTACATATAGAAGGCACTCCCGATTTACAGCAAAAATTTTTAGCCGAGTTAAACAATAATTTACCGCCTTTTGCACAAATAAAATCATTAACAAGTGAATCTCTCCCTTTAGAAAATTTCCCACAGTTCACTATTAAGGCGAGTCAATTTGACGACCAAACCTCATTATTTGTGTTGCCTGATATTGCCACTTGTCCGGAATGTGTGGCCGAGTTATTCAATTCTGCTAGTCGATATTATCAATATCCCTTGATCAGCTGTTGTCAGTGTGGGCCACGTTATAGCATTATGCGCCGACAGCCCTATGATCGAGCGCGAACTACCATGTCTTATTACCCTTTGTGTACCGCTTGCCAGCAAGATTTTAGTCATCCTGAAAATAGACGTTTTCATGCGCAAACGATTGCTTGTTCTGAATGTGGGCCTGTTTTGCAGTGGATGGATGCACAAGGGCAAGAGTTAGCCACTAAAGAGCAGGCTTTAGCTGCCTGTATAAAGCAATTACATGCCGGAAAAATCGTTGCTGTAAAAGGAATCGGTGGTTATCAGCTTTTAGTTAATGCGCAGGATGAAGTCGCCGTTGCACGTTTGCGGCGTAAAAAGATGCGTCCAGCCAAACCCTTTGCTTTATTGGCAACTGATTTAGTTATGGTAAAGTCTTTGTGTCTTGTAAGTGAGCAAGAAAAGCAGGCTTTACAGTCTGCTATGGCACCTATTGTGCTATTGAAAAAGCATGCATTTATAAAACAATATCAGGCGGTTGCACCAAGCAGTCATTTATTGGGCGTTATGCTTCCTAGTTCGGGTTTACAACACCTTATTATGAGAGAATTCGCACAACCTCTTGTAGCGACCAGTGCTAATAGGGCAGGTGCACCGATTTGTACTGATGATCAACAGGCTTTAGAGGCTTTGGCAAATATTGCCGATTATTATTTACTGCATGATCGTGTGATTTTACGCGCCTTAGATGACTCTATTGTGCGCGTTATAGCCAATAAACCCCGTGTTTTGCGTCGTGCTAGAGGTTATGCGCCATTGCCTATTGCTCTAACAATAGAAAGTAACACGCTTGCATTAGGTGGGCATTTAAAAAGTAGCTGGGCTTTAAGTTATCAAGGTTATGTGCTGCTGAGTCAGTATTTAGGTGATATGCAGAGCTTAGCCAATCAAGAGCATTTTAAACAGTCACTCATTGATGCTCAGGATTTTTATGCTGTGTCCGCCAAACAATTAATCCATGACCAGCATCCTGATTATTTCACCAGCCACTATGCCGGGCAGAGTGCTTTACCTAGTTTGGCAGTTCAACATCATCATGCGCATGCGCTTTCATGTATGGCTGAACATCAATTAAAGCCACCGGTATTAGCTGTCACTTGGGATGGTACTGGCTTAGGCGAAGATTATAGTAGTTGGGGTGGGGAATTTTTTCTGATTAAAGCCCAATCAATTGAGCATTTTGCCCATATTAAACCCTTATTATTAGCCGGTGGCGATAAAGCCAATAAAGAGCCACGTAGAGTGGCAATAGCCATTCTTTATGAGTTATTTGGCGAACAATGGCAAACAGAAGTAAAAGATCTTGCTTGCCTGCGAGCCTTTACTGCTAATGAATTACAGGTGTTAGCTATGGTTTTAAAAAATAAGCTAAACACCCCGCAAAGTAGTAGTATGGGACGATTATTTGATGCCGTGGCAAGCCTATTAAATCTTTGTCAGATTAATGCGTATGAAGGACAAGCCGCAGCTTGTCTGGAAGCTATTGCCTCTTTATCCCGCACTGATAAAATTTATACTTATTCATTTATATCTAGGCAACCCATCATCATTGATTGGCAGGAAATGTTTCTGCAAATTCTAACGGATTTGCCTGTGTTAAGTGCTGCTCTGATTGCTGCAAAATTTCATAATACTTTGGCGGATATTATTTTGCGTATCGCTCAGCAAGTGGGTGAGCAGCAAATTGTTTTAAGTGGTGGTTGTTTTCAGAATGCGATTTTAACTGAAAAAGTACATCAAGTATTAGAGGATGCGGGTTTTCAGGTCTATAGTCATGAACAGATTCCGAGCAATGATGCAGGACTTGCCTTAGGGCAGCTGTACTATGCTCATTTTTATAAAAACGAATGAGAGAGACTTATGTGTTTAGCCGTACCTGGTAAAGTTATCAGCATCAGTGAGGGTGATTCATTAAACCGTACAGGGCAGGTAGAATTTTCGGGGATTAGTACGCAAGTGAGTTTAGCTTATGTACCTGAAGTGCAGATTGATGATTATGTGATTGTTCATGCTGGTTTTGCCATTTCAATTTTAGATCAAGACGAAGCGGAACAAAGCTTATTAGCCTTTGCACAAATGGATGCTTTAGAAGATTAATAACATCCGTAGCCTGTATTACCTAAACTTTATACGAGCCACATATGATTTATAATCCGAATTCGTACAATAATAGCTTGCAATGGAACTAAGCATATGAAATTTGTAGATGAGTACCGAAACCCTGAAACCGTAAGAAAATGGGCGCAAGCCATTGCTACTATTAGCACACAACCCTGGACAATCATGGAAGTGTGCGGCGGACAAACACATAGCATTATCAAGCACGGCTTAGATCAATTATTGCCAGACAGTATAAATTTGGTTCACGGCCCCGGTTGTCCTGTGTGCGTTACCCCGATTGCCTATATAGATAAAGCACTAGCCATTGCTCAACAAGATAATGTCATATTTTGCTCATTTGGTGATATGTTACGTGTGCCGGGTTCTCATGATGATTTGTTAAGCCTTAAATCGCAGGGCGCAGATATACGCATTGTTTATTCTCCGCTTGATGCGCTTAATTTGGCAGCAGACAATCCAGATAAACAAATTGTGTTTTTTGCCGTTGGCTTTGAAACCACCGCACCGACTTGCGCTTTAGCGATTTACCAAGCCAAGCAACGCGCTTTAACTAATTTTTATATGCTGGTCTGTCATGTGCGCGTGCCCCCCGTAATGCAAGCTTTATTAGATGCGCCAGATAATACCGTGCAAGGATTTTTAGGCGCAGGGCATGTGTGTAGCATTATGGGCTATCATGAATATCATCCAATAAGTGAGCAATATAAAGTTCCGATTGTTATTACTGGTTTCGAGCCCGTCGACATTTTACAAGGCATCTATCAATGCATACAGCAATTAGAAGCGAAAACTTATCATGTTGAAAATCAATTTAAACGCGTCGTGACTGAGCAAGGTAATGTGACCGCGCAACAACTCATGCAACAAGTTTATATAACCGTCGATCGACAATGGCGCGGCATGGGGAATATTGCAAATAGCGGCTTAGCCTTAAGTCCTGAATATGATGCATGGAATGCCGAAAAACATTTTTCCGTAAGCGATATTCAACCTGATGAGCCTAAAGAATGCCGTAGCGGTGAAATTTTAAAAGGTTTAATTAAGCCAGTACAATGCCCTGCATTTAATACCACTTGCACACCTGAGCATCCGCTGGGTGCAACCATGGTCTCCTCCGAAGGTGCTTGCGCCGCTTATTATCGTTACCGACGTTATCAAAATGACTAAAATAAAACTCAACTGTCCTGTGCCATTACATTATGAGCGCATCGTGATGGCGCATGGCGGCGGTGGGCGCTTAATGCAGCAATTATTAGATGACGTGGTGCAACCAATTTTCAATAACCCGATCTTAGCGCAAAAAAATGACAGTGCCGTTTTATCCATTAATAGCCCAAACATCGCCTTTACCACCGACTCTTATGTCGTTAAACCGCTTTTTTTCCCGGGCGGTGATATAGGCAAGCTGGCCGTCTGCGGGACATTAAATGATTTAGCCATGAGTGGCGCGAAACCTTTATATCTCACTTGCTCGCTGATTTTAGAAGAAGGTTTTGCTATTCAGGATTTACGCCGCTTATTAATGTCTATGCAAGAAACAGCCAGTGCTGCAGGCGTGAGTATTGTTACTGGTGATACTAAAGTCGTCGAGCATGGCAAAGCCGACGGCCTGTATATTAATACCGCAGGCGTGGGTATTTTAGAAACTAAGCAAACAATTCATGCTCAAGCCATTCGCCCTGATGATGTCATTATTATCAATAGCGACTTAGGCCGGCATGGCTTAGCGGTTATGTTAGAGCGCGATGGATTTGATTTTCAACATAATATTCAAAGTGACTGTGCTGATGTATCGAGCCTGGTAAATGACTTAGTGCAAGCCAATATTAAAATACATTGCCTGCGTGATTTAACCCGTGGTGGGCTAGCGAGCACATTGATTGAGCTAGCAACCAGCGCGCAAGTACACATGGAGATTAGGCAAGCAGATTTGCCCATTCACGATGATGTGCAAAGCCTATGTGAAATTCTCGGTTTTGACCCCTTGTATATTGCCAATGAAGGCTGCTTTGCATTAATTATGCCAGCGGATAATGCTGAACAAGCGCTAAAAATTATGCGTAATCATCCATTAGGTAAGCAGGCGAATAGGATTGGTACCGTAATGCAAACGACGGAGCGGGGCATGCTTACCTTAAAAACTGAATTCGGTATGAGTCGAGTTTTAGATTTACTGAGTGGTGAGCAATTACCTAGGATTTGCTAGAATGCTGGCATTTATTTATTCTCAAACACGGTAGTATGGCGTCAAAATATTAAGATTTTCTGTTTTTATTTATGATCTTCATTTATCTAAATAATTCGTAAATATTCAGAGACACTTTCCTTAGAGATACACATTTAAAAAAATCCGACTGTTAATTTATGCGCCATCACTTTAACACGGCGCATATTGACAACTGTAGGGTCTAGCTTTAGCCCGCCTTTTAAAGTTGAAGCGAGTATTGGCGGGCTAAAGCCATGCCTTACGAAATAGAGAATATCGCGATTTAAAGTCGCTCTCACAAAACGAAGTGATCCCACCTTATTGTGTTCTATTCCTAAGGCAAGTCGTCATCAGCTAATAATGTAGCGCAATAAAATATAGGAATAAATAAATCATTTTCTTGCATCAAATAAAAAAAGAAATAGAGAAAATTTATGCGTGAATATGCAACATTGCTCGTTATTCTAATCAAATTGCTGGACTGGTCGCTCATAGTTAGTGGTGGTGTGCTTAGCTTTTACTTACTTGAAGCAAGCAAAAACTTTCCCACTTATCAGGGGCTTATGCCATCCTCTTATTTAAATGCACTGGGCATCGCATTCTTATTAAGTGCTTGGTGGTTTCCTGCGTTTAATGTGTATAAAAGCTGGCGAGGTGAAAGCTTATTTGACGAAGTACGTACTTTATTGCTCAGTTGGGGCGTTTCTATGGTAGCGTTACTCGTGTTTATGGTCTTTACCAAAACCACCACAGAATTTTCCAGGCACTGGTTAGGTTTATGGTTTGGACTGGTGTTTGCCGGACTCGTCTTATCGCGCATTACTTTAAGACTCGTACTGCGTTATTTGCGTAAAAAAGGTTTAAATCAACGTCATATTGTTCTCGTTGGCAGTAGCGATTTAACTGCTCAAGTCGCTAAACGGGTGCAAGCTTCAGATTGGATGGGGCTGGAAATTACCGGATTTTTCAGCGATGAAAATAACACTATTGATGCGCTCAATCCATTAGGAGACTTAAGCAATATCGTAGACTATGTTGAGCAACATGACGTTGATCAAGTCTGGTTGACCTTATCCTTAAAAGAGATGGATAAGATTGAAACGATTTGTCGCCAGCTACACTCTGTTTCCGTTGAAGTGCTTTTAATTCCTGATATTAGCAGTTTGCGCTTACTGAACCACTCAGTCTCACAAATTGATGGCATGCCAGTGATTAATATGTCCGTGTCGCCGATGAAAGGTACTAATGCACTTGTAAAGTGGTTGGAAGACAAATTACTATCCGCCTTTATATTATTGTTAATTAGTCCACTGATGTTACTTATTGCGCTTGCAGTTAAATTAAGTTCGCCAGGTTCTGTATTTTATCGTCAGGAGCGTATTAGCTGGAACGGCAAACGATTTCAGATGCTAAAATTTCGCTCTATGCCTGTTGATAGTGATAAAAATATTGTTTGGGGACACGCAAAAAGCAAACACCCCACACGAGTAGGGCAGTTTCTGCGCAAAACCAGTTTAGACGAACTGCCACAATTTATTAATGTACTCAAAGGTGACATGTCCATTGTTGGCCCGCGCCCAGAGCGCACGGTATTTGTTGAACAGTTCAAACATGAAATTGACTGCTATATGCAAAAGCACTTAGTACAAGCAGGCATTACCGGCTGGGCGCAAGTCAATGGCTGGCGTGGTGATACCTGTTTACAAACACGGGTAAAATATGATTTATACTATGTCGAGAACTGGTCTTTATGGTTTGACTTAAAAATTATTGTCATGACTATGTTTAAAGTATTTAATCATGAAGAAGCTATTTAAGCCGCGACGGGGCGCGAGGCGATATTACTTAATTCCATCATTCTACGCCCCTCATTACAAAGGTAAAATTAAATGAAATTTCTTGATGTAAAAACCGATTTTGCTTTTAAAAAAGTTTTTGGCAGTGCCGACTCAAAAGATCTACTGATCAGTTTTTTAAATTCTGTTATTGAATTTGAAAATAAGCAAACAATCACTGATTTAACCATTGTCGATCCTTATAACCTTCCTATGTTAAAGGGAATGAAAGACACCTTTGTCGATGTTAAAGCTGAATTGGATGACGGTAGTCGGGTGATTATTGAAATGCAAGTGCTTAATCACGAAGGTTTTGAAAAGCGGGTTTTATATAACGCAGCAAAAAATTATTCGATTCAATTAACAAAAGGCGATGCGTATCATTTACTCAATCCAGTGATTGCCTTAACGATCACTGACTTTATTCTTTTTGACGGTAATCATGAATTAATTAGCAATTTTAAATTACTGGAAAAGAAAAAATTTATTGAATACAGTGACGATATAGAGTTAATTTTCATAGAATTGCCAAAATTTAATAAAGTTGAAGCTGAGCTTACAACGATTCAAGATAAATGGCTGTACTTTATCAAAAATGCCGGTGATTTAGATTACATCCCACATAATCTTGAACAAGAATTAGAAAAGGCATTTAGTATAGCCAACGAAGCTAATTTGAGTGTAGAAGAATTGGAGCTTCAGCATAAAAAGAGAGACTGGATTTATATCCAAAAAAGTTCGATAGAACTGGCAACAAAAACAGGTTTGAAACAAGGTTTAGAGCAAGGTTTAGAGCAAGGTTTAGAACAAGGTTTAGAACAGGGTTTAGAACAGGGTTTAGAACAAGGTTTAGAGCAAGGTTTAGAACAGGGTTTAGAACAAGGCGAATGGAACGCCAAAGTAACAATGATTATAAATGCTCATCAATTAGGCTTGCCCATACAAACTATCAGTGAATTAACGGGCGTTGATGAAGATAAAATATTGGCAGTTGTACAGAACAATCAGTAGGTAGTGATAACTTATTTTTCTGGGAGGGCAGACGGCACGTCTGACTTTCGCTGGCAATTGGTCTGTACACCCAAGATGAAAGCAATATTTCATGCGCATTTTTAAGTTTTTGACTATAGTTAGAAAACAGAAAATTATCCTAAGTTATTTGATAGTTTGTTCCGCTTACAGGAAAAGTTCGATAAATTTCTAGGGATGTCTGAGTGCTCACCAGAACTTAATAAAATAATCTATAGAGTCTACAATTTTCATGGAAAAATCAGAACAATTTCAATTTACCATAGAAGCTGGAAAAACTGAGCGTCACTATTGGATGGATTTATGGCGCTATCGGGAATTATTTTATATCCTCGCATGGCGTGATATTGCCGTCCGTTATAAGCAAACTATTATCGGTATTTTGTGGGCAGTCATTCGCCCGTTATTAACGATGATAATTTTTGTGGTCGTGTTTGACAAAATTGCCAAACTGCCTAGCGAAGGCGTGCCCTATCCCATTTTTGTCTTTGCTGCCATGTTACCCTGGACTTTTTTCTCTTCGGCCTTTGCGGATGCCAGTAATAGTTTAATTGGCAATGCGAATTTAATATCCAAGGTTTACTTTCCAAGGCTGATTATTCCAGCCGCATCAGTTATCGTTGCAGTCGTTGATTTTATGATTTCTTTTGTTATTCTGATTGCCCTCATGGTTTGGTATCACTATTGGCCGGACTGGCAACTACTTACTCTGCCTTTATTTTTATTACTCGGTTTTTTTACCGCGTTAGGAGCCGGCTTATTTGTTGCCTCATTAAATGTAAAATATCGTGACTTCAGATTTGTCATTCCTTTTATTGTGCAACTAGGGCTTTATATATCTCCCGTAGGCTTTAGCTCAACTATCGTTCCAGAGCAATACCGCGTATTTTATTACCTCAACCCAATGGTCGGAGTGATTGATGGTTTTCGTTGGGCGATTAGTGGAGGCAAAACCGCATTAAATACAACAGAACTAGGCATTGCAATCAGTATCATTACCCTCCTGTGTTTAGTGGGCGTGATCCACTTTAGAAAAACTGAAAAAACGTTTGCAGACGTGATTTAAATGGATGATTTATTAACCCAAATCCAGCAAGGCGAAGGCGCAAAAACAGAATTTAAAACCTCATTTCAAAAGGAAGTGATTGAGACCGTTGTTGCTTTTGCCAATGCCAGAGGTGGCAAAGTGTTTATTGGTATCAATGATCATGGCGAAATAATAGGTGTTGAGCTCAATAAAGAAAGCCTGCAAAATTGGCTTAATGAAATCAAACAAAATACCTCGCCCTCTGTTATTCCAGATATCAGCGTTGAGCAGATTGACGGAAAACAAATCGTCATCATTGAAACAAAAGAATACCCGATTAAGCCGATAAGCTATAAACACCGATATTTATTGAGGCGTAGTAATGCCAACCATGTCATGAGCATGGAAGAAATCGCCAATGAATACCTGAAAACTAAAAACAGCAGTTGGGATTACTATATCGATAATACACAAAGCTTTAACGACCTAAGTCTTGAGAAAATAGAGCGATTTATTCAAAATATTGAAGTAAATCTTGGTAAAAAGTTTACTGATACTCCGATTCAAATATTACAAAAATATAGTCTGTCGCAGGACGATAAAATTACTTTTGGAGCTTACCTACTTTTTGTTAAAGATTTTTGCCTGATCAGTGGTATTCAAGCCGGCCGATTTAAAACACCCATAGATATTATTGATAGTCTGTCACTTAATGCCGATATTTTGACGGAAATAGATGAACTGATGGTTTTTATTAAGAAGCATCTTATGGTCGAATATATTATTACGGGTAATCCTCAAAGAGAGCAGCGGTATGATTATCCTATAGAAGCAATAAGAGAAGTCGTTCTTAATATGATTGTGCATAGGGATTACCGAGATAGTAGTGATTCAGTGATAAAAATATTTGACGATAGAATCGAGTTCTATAATCCAGGAGAGCTCTACGACGAGCAAACTATAGAAGAATTGAATAGTAATCAATATAAATCGAAAACCAGAAATAAATTAATTGCACTGATGCTTAAAGAATGTGGATTAATTGAAAAATATGGTTCTGGCATTACACGCATAAAGCAATACTGTGCTGAGCATGGTATACAGGCACCAAAATTTGAATCTCACTGCAAAGGTTTTAAAGTGACCTTATATAAGGTCACTACCCAAGAAACTACCCAAGAAACTACCCAAGAAACTACCCAAGAAAAGAAGGCTTCAACAAAAGAAAGGATATGTCAATTGATTGTAGAGAATAATCAAATAACTAGAACTGAACTAGCAAGGGAAATAGGAGTAAGTGAAGAGGCTATTAAGCAGCAGATAGCAAAATTAAAAAAGGAAGGTACGCTTCAAAGAATCGGTAGCACAAAGGCAGGTTACTGGAAGGTGATCAAATGAGCCCCGTAGAGTGCGGTGAGGCACGAACCGCAGCAATCTAAAATACATTGAAAACTATATGAATATACAAGCAAGTCAAAAGCAAAATCTGATTAATATAATGCAATTGGCAAAAAATAATGTAGAGGTAGAAGTGCTTTGGTTATATGGCTCACGAGCGAGAAACAAGGCCAATATTGATAGTGACTATGATTTGGCGGTGGTATTTAAAACGTATATCGAAGACCCCATAGAGCGTCGATTAAGGCCAGAAATACTCGCATTAGAATGGCATGAAAAGCTTAATATACCTTTATCAATCATAGATATTAATCAAGCACCATTACCGCTGGCTTACACTGTTGTTTTAGACAATACCCTGCTTTATAGTAAAAATAACTACCGTAGAATGATCGAGGAACAGAAAATTATGTCCAAATGGGAAATAGACCACTGCTATCACAGAAAACATTATGCTTAATATTTATGTCGATGCGATTCAACAACATGTGCACGAATGTGTAGAAGATTTAGACACGCTTCACGACCTATAAAAACAGCGTTCGTGGACGAGGGTAGAAAGAAAAGGAGCGGAAAGATTACTACAAACTTTAGTAGAAGCGTGTATAGGGGTATCTAAACACTGGTTGAAACAACAAAATAAAGTACTACCAACAGATGCTTATGCCGTGTTTAATAAATTAATGGAATTACAGTTAATACCTGCCGAGGATGCACAGGAATGGCAAAGAATTATCGGCATGAGAAATGCGATTGTGCATGACTACTTGAATTTAGATGAAAAAATAATAAAAGCCATTGTAGTTAATAAAAGGTATCTTAAATTGAAAGATTTTGCATTAAATACAAGCGCTAAATTAAATGATTGAAAATAACTTTGTATAGCAAAGGATTGAAGGCTTGTTTGAAAGATCCGTGGGATGTGGTGAGGTACGAAGCGCATCACTTTGTTCAGCACATCCTACGGATTTAATATTAACGTACCCATGTATGGGCATAATTAAAATGTTATTGTGTATCAAAGATGTTGACACACTAAAGCAAGGCATAGTGAATTAATAAAATGACAGTAGCCATAAAAGTCGAAAATCTCAGTAAAAAATACATCATCAAGCATGAGAAAAAATCAGGCAACTATGAAACCTTTAGCGACACCCTGATACAAGGCAGTAAAAATATTACCAACAAAATAAGACATCCTTTTAGTGGTTCAAACACGAATCCAGAAACACAGGAAGAATTCTGGGCGCTAAAAGATATAAACTTTGAAATCAACCAAGGCGATAAAGTCGGCATCATCGGGCGTAATGGCGCAGGAAAATCCACCCTGTTAAAAATACTCTCGCGTATTACCGAACCCACCAGCGGAAAAATTCATATTAACGGCAGGATTGCGAGTCTTTTAGAGGTGGGCACAGGCTTTCACCCTGAATTAACGGGGCGTGAAAATATCTATCTGAACGGTGCTATTTTGGGCATGAGCCGTAAAGAAATTAAAGCTAAGTTTGACGAAATCGTCGCCTTTGCAGAAGCGGATAAGTTCTTAGATACACCTGTTAAGCGTTATTCCAGTGGTATGTATGTAAGATTGGCTTTTGCTGTAGCTGCACATTTGGAACCTGAAATATTGGTGGTAGATGAGGTGTTAGCGGTTGGAGATGCGCAGTTTCAGAAAAAATGTTTAGGAAAAATGGAAGAAATAGGTAGTCATGGTAGAACAATATTGTTTGTTAGTCATAATTTAACTGCAATTGAGAGTTTTTGTGATGTAGGAATTAATATCGAAAAAGGAGGTATTAACTTTTATGGAAAAGTCGAAATTGCGTTAAAAAATTACATAGACTTATTATCAGAAAACGTTAAAAATATAAAGATAAGTGAGAGAAAAGATAGGGCTGGAGATGGCAATATAAAAATCACTGATTTTCTTATTGAAAATGAGTCAAAACTTAAAACATCAATGTTTGAAGTCAATAGTAAATTTCTTTTTAAAATTACTTATGAATCGATTAACAAACCACATAATGCTCGAATTGTTATAGGTGTTTACGATACTACAGGGAACGGTATTGTTAGGCTTGATAGTGATATTACGGGTGGCTTACCTATTTTTATTTCAGAACACGGTCAAATTCAATGTGTAACAGAAAATATCCCACTTGCCCCTGGAAGATATTCTGTAAATATCGCTTTTTTTAGTAACGGTATAATTCAAGATCATTTAATAGGTGTTGACTATATTTACATTCAAAATTCCGATTATTTTAATACAGGGCATATTTTCAATGAGCATGATGCAAAACTTATGAAATTTTTAGTCAAACATAACTGGAATGTACTTTAATTACGAAATATGATGAATAAAACTCTAATCACAAATGGATATGTTTTTGACCAAGAAAAACAAGTTTGGTCAAAGCCCGATTATAAGGAAATTTCTTATAATGACGGCGATAAAACTGAACTCAACATAAAAAATATTATTTTAAATGCTAACGATCTTTCTGTGCTTTCTACAGAACTAAGTCAGCATTGTAATGATTGGGCTTCTACTTACCATTTATCAAGTTCCCGCGCTAATATTTTGCGTCCTTTTTTTCACGAACTGCAAACAACAGATATTCTTGAGATTGGTTCAGGTTGTGGTGCTATTACTCGTTATTTAGGTGAGTGTGGTGGAAATGTTATAGCTTTAGAGGGTAGTTTACGACGTGCTGATATTACTCGCGCCAGAACTCGAGATATAAAAAATGTTACCGTTATAGCTGAAAAATTTGATGATTTTCAATACCCACATAAATTTGACGTAATAACTTTAATTGGAGTGCTTGAATATGCAAATTTATATGTACAAGGAGAAAATCCAGCCATTACTATGTTAACGAAAGTTTGTTCTATGCTTAAACCTAATGGAAAATTATTTATTGCTATAGAAAATCAGTTAGGGTTGAAGTATTTTGCAGGTTCTCCAGAAGACCATCTTGGTAAGGCTATGTATGGTATTGAAGGTCGGTATCAAAAAGACCAACCTCAAACTTTTGGTAGGGCAACACTTTCTGAGATGTTAAAAAAGAGTGGGTTTTCTAAATCTGAGTTTTTTGTTCCATTTCCTGATTACAAATTACCCGTATCAATATTAACAGAACAAGGTTTTAATCAGGATAAATTTGATGCAAAAGCATTTGCTTGGCAATCGGCGCGTCGTGACCCGCAATTACCACCAATTTGTAATTTTTCTTTAGAATTAGCTTGGTCTGTTATTTTTAATAATAAAGTTGCTCTCGATTTAGCAAATTCTTTTTTGATTGTAGCAAGTCCACAAATTCAACCTTTACTATCAAATAATGTTCTAGCCTACCATTATTCAACAGATCGTCGTCCTGAGTTTTGTAAAGAAACAATATTTAAATTAGCAGCTAATAAAATTATTATTCAATATAACGCTCTTGCTAATGAAAATGAGAAAAATACCTTTCTTATTAAATATAATCTGCCGAATTCAACAGATTACATTTTTGGTGAGCCATTAGCTTGGAAATTTGTTCAAATTGTAACTAAAGATGGTTGGTCTATTGATGAGGTTACACAATTTACAAGAAATTATCTTGATATTATAAAGAAAATATTAAGTCAACAAGGATTTCACGATGATCTATTTTCGCCTAGTTGCCAGATTCCAGGATGCTTTTTTGATGCGTTAGCACATAATATTATCGTTGATGAAAATGGCAATGCTTTTTTAATAGATCAAGAGTGGGAGCTTACAAACACTATTGATGTTGGGTATTTATTATTTCGCCAATTGTCTATTTGTGTTGGCTATATAACTCGTTTTGGCAGTAATGATTCTGAAAAAAAAATAACGTATAGTCAATTTTTTGAAGGTGTTTTTAATGGGGTTGGCTTGAAAATTGATAGCCATACTTTTTCATATTATGTTAAAACTGAATTAAAGATAGCGGCTCAAATAAGAGGAAAATCTATGAGTAGGAATCCATATAGCGAATTTAAAGTTCAATTTTTACCCGCAGAAAGTGTTTCTCAATTATATACAATGTTAATTAACAGTAGATCATGGAAAATTACTCAACCACTGCGTAGCATTAATCAGATTTTAAAACGAATTATAAGCCATAAAGTGTCAAGTCCAGTTTGAATTGAAAACTTAGGTTTCTCTTTAAAAGTGTCGGTTTTTACTTGACCATTACACTATCAATAAAACTGAAATACTACCAACTATTAGAGAAAAATATGGCAACTATTAAATTTTCTGAAACTTTGCAAACATTGAAAGAGTGGGTGGTGAGTAATAACGATAATACGTTGAAAAAACTACACTGGTCTGTTGATTCACTGATATTCAAAAATGGTACTTGCTACGGGTTTGGGTGGGTTTTTCATGAGGAAAAGGAAATTCAAGATTTAAAACTAATGATAAAGTTTGCCAATAGTGAAACTCTAGTTATCACTGCCGAGCTTGGAAAACTTAAAGATAATATAGCTGCAGACTTTCCTAAGTACCCTTTAGCTATGAATTCAGGGTATACTTTTTTAGGAAGTTATTCTCAAGATGAAAAACAGTTTATCAAATTAACCTTATGCGGTACGTTTGCAGATAATCTTGCTTTCGAGATTAATATTACACAATATTTATCTGCTAAGTATGTTTATGTTCGCCAGCTAACTATATTTTGCAAACGAGGCTGGTATTTATTTAAAACGAGGCAGTTTGCTAGTTTATATGAAAAAGTAAAACGTTATATTCTAGGTAGACCTAAATCATTTTTAGCTGAACCAGAAATATTATGTAAAAAACTAACCTTAAATGAATTAGAATCTGCTGTATTAGTGATAGATCACGATCTTGGTGGTGGAGCAAATCACTATCGAGATCGATTGGTGGCTGAGAAAATAAAAGAAGGTTTTACTATTATTATTTTCAGTTATCATATCCCAACATTATCTTACCTTTTGATAATAAAAAATAAGCGATTAAATAAGCGATTTTCCATTCCTAACTGTGATTTTTTATTTAGATTAGCAGAGCAAATTAAATATAAAGAAATTATTTATAATACTGCTGTTTCTTTTGATAATCCTGATGAAATTCCGCAACTGATTATTAAATTGAAAAATTGGTTTAATCCTCAGCTAATACTTTTAGCTCACGACTTTTTTATGGTATGCCCATCATATTTTCTGCTTGATGATACAGGTGTTTTTTGTGGAATCCCAAATATAAACCAATGTCAAAATTGTTTGAATAAAAACCAGCAGAGCTTGATTAATCTCATTAAATCACGAGACATAAATGAATGGCGGAGTTCATGGGGAAATGTTCTGGAACTTGCTGATGAAGTTAGAACTTTCTCGAATAACACGCTAACGTTGTTTCAAAAAGCTTATCCATTATCGGATTTTTCACATGCAGTTGTAAAACCACATACAGTTGATTATCTAAAATTCAAAGCAGTTTATCCATCATATACTACTACGTTGAGAATTGGTGTAGTTGGTCAAATTGGCTACCACAAAGGAGCAAAATTTATTCAAGCACTTGCTCAAGAAATAAAAGTGCGTAACCTTAATATAGAAATTATTATCATAGGCTCAATAGAGGTTCAATGTGAAATATCTGTCGTTCGACAAACAGGCATATATCAACACAATCAGCTTCCCACGTTAATTGAAAATTCTGGGGTTAATATCATGCTGTTTTCATCAATATGTCCAGAAACATTTTCCTACGTTGTCCAAGAGTTAATTGAAATGAAGCTACCAATTGCCTGTTTTAATTTTGGAGCGCCAGCAGAACGATTATCTAATTACGCAAAGGGATTGATACTTAAAGAACACGAAGCTTCGCTAGTTTTAGACGAGTTAATAGCGTTTCATAAACACATTTATTCATTAAATTAAAATTATATGCAACAGACACATATCTTCACCAGTGCAGCTTTCAACTATATTCCCAAAGTTAGAATTTTGTTTAACTCGTTAAGAAAGCATCACCCAGAATGGAAATTGCACTTAGCTTTAGCAGACGAATTAAGGTTAAGCATTGATTTATCTAACGAACCATTTGATGAAATTATTCCCATTAGTGAACTTGAAATCCCTTCATGGCGCGGTTGGGCTTTTTGTCATACTATCGTCGAGTTAGCGACAGCAATAAAGCCTTTCACATTAGCACGATTACTAAGTTTACCTAACACAGATAAAGTCATTTATCTTGATCCCGATATGGTGGTTTTTTCACGGCTTGACGATATTCTCGCTGCTTTAGATGAAGCAAATATTGTTTTGACTCCACACCAGACTAATCCTGAGAAAACACTAACCGCTGTTATGGATAACGAAATTTGCAGTCTCAAACATGGCATTTATAACCTTGGATTTGTAGGAGTAGCTGCAACTGATGTAGGTAAAGAATTTGCTGATTGGTGGAGTAAACGTCTTTACCATTTTTGTCGGGCAGATATTCCCAATGGGTTATTTACTGATCAGCGATGGATTGATTTTGTACCAGCGTTTTTTGATGGTGTGACAATTATGCGTTCTGCTAGACATAATGTTGCTACATGGAATCTAACTACTCGCAAACTTTCAAATGATATGACTAATAGCTATTTAGTAAATGGTCAACCATTAGGTTTTTATCATTTTACTGGATTCGATAGTGGCGCTCATTTATTCATGGCTACGAAAAATTCCAGTGGCAATGTTTCTGTACAAAAATTAATTGAATGGTACACCAATCAACTTCAACAATTTGCAACTGATCCTTTGGCTAAAGAACCGTGGGCATTTGGATTTTATTCAGATGGAACTCCAATCAGTCAAGCTCAGCGTGTAGTTTATCGTGAGCGTGTAGATTTACAAAGAGCTTTTCCAGATCCATTTGATGCTTCTGGATATCTTGTATGGTGGAATAATCAAGGAATTAAGAAATATCCAGATTTATTTGATGGAAGTAATCAGGCAACTGCACTACTAAAATATTTCAGCATATTAACGCCTGGTTACTGTGCTGACCTGAACAACTTAGATTGGTTAAAAATTAGTAGCCTTTTAAAACAAGCGTTAATTCAGCCAAAATCTGGCATCAAACTAGGAAAACGTGCTTGGATAATACTTAAAAATGAAGGTGTTATGGGTATTAAACGCCGATTTCTAAGTTGACATAAAAAATATTTATGAATAATCGATTAAAAGATAGAACAAGGGTAATTGCCATGTATTTTCCCCAACTCCATGCTATTCCAGAAAATGATGAGTGGTGGGGCAAAGGCTTTACTGACTGGGTCAATGTGAAAAATGCAAAGGCACAATTTGAGGGGCATCATCAACCAAGAGTACCGCTAAATGATCATTATGATCATTATGATCAGTCTGATATTGAAACTTTATATAAACAGATTGATATGGCTAAGAAGTATGGCGTCTATGGTTTTTGTCACTACCATTATTGGTTTGATGGCAAGCAATTATTGGAAACACCTACGAACTTAATGCTCGAAAATAAATCATTGGATTTCCCTTTTTGTCTTTCGTGGGCAAATGAAACGTGGTCAAAAAGATGGGATGGCAAAGACCATCATATTTTAATTAAACAGACTCATCCGCCAGAAAAAGAAAGATGGCAGTTGCATTTTGATTACTTAATTAAAGCTTGGACAGATGAGCGAGCAATTAAAATTGATGGTAAACCGGTTTTCATTATTTATAGACCACATAAAATTCATGATATTGATGGGATGCTTGATTTCTGGAGAGAAAAGGCAGTCGAATGTGGGTTAAAAGGACTTTATTTTATTGTTCAGAAACAGCATGAATTTTCTTCGCATGATTGTCTTAAGGGATTCGACGCTGTATTTCAATTTCAGCCTTTTGAAGCAATTTATTCACCTGATTTTAATAAATCTCCTATGCAATATTCTGAAATAGTACGACTTGCCCGTGGGTTACCTGAATGGATTCAAATACCATTGCGCAAAATAAGAAGTATATTAAAAGAAAATTTGTTACAACAAAAATTAACTTATTATGAATATGATAAGGTTTGGAGAGAAATAGTCAAAATTCGCCCAGAAATAGATTTAACTACTTTTCCGGGGGCTTTTGTTGATTGGGATAATTCGGCACGATATAAGGAAAGAGCGACTATTTTTCAAGGTGCTACACCTGAACGATTTGAATATTGGTTATCAGAACTGGTTAAATCTATGCCTGAACGCAAACTTCCTGAAGATTTTATTTTTATTAATGCCTGGAACGAGTGGGCTGAAGGTGCATATCTTGAGCCTGACACTCGTAATGAATATAAGTTTTTGGAAGCACTACAAAGAGTTATTGCTAGAGGTGACAATTGATTGAAGATCAATGGTTAAAAAATGATATAGAAGAATTAAGCGCATGTCCTTTATGCCAGTGCAGAAAAAGCTCAGTATTATTCAATTCTCTAGTAGATATGATGATGCCTAAAAGTAGTGATAGATGGATCTTAAAAAAATGCACTGAATGCAATGTTGCCTATTTATCTCCTAGACCTAATAAAAAAAATATTAATAAGGCGTATATTAATTATTATACGCATGGCGATGAAAATGGGATGATTAAAAAAGGAAAATCTTCCATTTTTATAAATTATATTAAGAAGGTTATTTGTAAAGTAAAGTATAAACGAGACTTTTCTTTTAAAGAATTTATTATATATTTACTAGTATTTAGTATCTACCCAGTTTACCTGTTTTTGGATGCAAAAATTAGGCATATAGGTACTTTTAAAGATAATAAAAATCGGTTATTAGATATTGGTTGCGGCAATGGCGGTTTTTTGGTTTTTGCCAATGACTTAGGCTGGGATGTTATGGGCTTAGATGTGGATGAAAGTGCTGTTAATTCTGCTTTATCAAAAGGTGTTAATGTTCAATTAGGTGGAATCGAATCTTTAAATAAAGAAGATATGTTTGACATGATTACGCTCAATCATGTTATTGAACATGTTTATAATCCTGTTGAATTGATACAAGAATGCTATAAACATCTTAATCCTGGCGGAAAATTGTGGCTTGAAACGCCTAATATTAATAGTATTGGATTGGATATATATAAAGAATATTGGCGAGGTCTTGAGCCTCCACGTCATTTGATACTTTATAATGCATGTACGTTGTCTAAATTATTAAGTGATGCAGGTTTTTTGAATATTAATCAAAAAACACATGGTTTATCAGGTGTGTATATGGGCTTGCAAAGTGAAAAAAATATAGCTGGATTTAAGAGTTATAGTCTTTTTTTTAATAAATTATTTAAATGGCCGCGCATCCTATTTGTTGAAATTGTTCAATTACTTTTTAAACGAAAATCTGAGTTTATTACGCTTATTGCATATAAATAGCGTGGGAACGATTAGCCGTGGGGCATTTATTATACGAATTCAGGATGCTTATAAAACCTATGAATAAACTATCGGTTGGTCTCATCATTCCCACAAAAAACGCGCAAGCAACGCTCGGCCATATCTTAAATATCCTCAAAAATTCACCCCTCGAATTCAGCACGTTAATCATTGATTCATCATCAAATGATCAAACGGTATCTATCGCGAAAGATCATAAGGCTAACGTTATAGTCATTCCACAAGCAGATTTTAATCATGGCGCAACGCGTGAATACGCCCGCAGGCAATTAAATACCGATATTGTGGTTTACCTCACGCAAGATGCGATTCCCGTAAGTGCTGATTTAATTGCTAACTTAGTTAAACCTTTAATTGAGCAGGATGACATCGTTGTCAGTTATGGACGGCAGATTGCACAGGAAGGCGCGGATATTTTTGAAGCATTTCCGCGTGACTATAATTACCCAGATCAATCTCAAGTTCGGAGTATTAAAAATATCGGTCAATACGGTGTCTATACGTTTTTTTGTTCCAATAGCTGCGCTGCTTATAAAAATGTCGCATTAGATGAAATCGGAGGTTTTAAATCGGTCTTAAGCAATGAAGATTATTTTGCCGTTGCTGATTTATTACAAAAAGGCTACAAAATTGCTTATGTTGCTGATGCCATGGTTAAGCACTCTCACCGCTATAGCTTATGGCAGGAGTTTCAGCGTTATTTTGATACGGGTTATGTGCGTGCTAAAAATCCTATTATTCAACAGCTAGTTGGGCAAGCTGAATCTCGTGGTGTTGGCTTTGTGGCGGGCTTATTAAAAAAAGTATGGCGGGAACGGCCTTTTTTAATACCTTATGCATTACTTCAGTCTATTATGAAATGGCTAGGCTATCGTGTTGGTTTTTACGGCTCATTTTTGCCGATATATTTACGTAAAAAATTAAGTCAGCAAGCTTATTATTGGGATTCTAAATACGCTAAGGAACCGGAATTAAATAACATGAGATCATAAATACTCTGTGGGAGCGACTTTAGTCGGGATATCGTGGCTAAAGTCAATCCCACAAAATGCGAGATTCGCCTATTATTTACTTCTCATTCCTAAGGATGATTGATTGCTTAAGTTGGTTAGTGATAACACGGTTGCTATAGTCGTCACGATTCTTTAACAAAAGGAAAAAATAAATTGAAAACCGATACTTTATTCTATCGTTTGTTTTTACAGCGTCCTGAGTTGATTTTTGAATTAAGCAATTTACCCAAGCCCGCTCATTCTGTTTATCGTTTTCAATCGGTCGAGGTTAAACAATCGGCTTTTCGAATAGATGGTGTTTTTGTGCCAGAGGCTAATTGTCCTGAATGAGCGTTGATTTTTGTTGAAGTTCAGTATCAAAAAGATCATAAAATCTATGCGCGTTTAATCAGTGAAATTATGCTGTATTTATATCAAAAAGAGCCCATGCATGATTGGCGGGCAGTGCTTATTTTTCCTAATCAAAGCAGTGATCCAGGTAGGGCGGAGCATTATCAAGAATTTTTTGATAGCGGTCGTATTCAAGTGGTTTATATTAACGATCATGACGGATATTGCCATCACCCCCGAAAATGAAAGATACTGTGCGGGAGGTGGTGAATTGAGGTCGATCAACCCTTTAGAGACCTGGATCCTGAAACTTAACGTGACCCACAAAACTGACTCGTACCCC
>JAIPFI010000021.1 GCA_021736705.1 Methylococcaceae bacterium
GTTACAGCGGTCTCCAATAAATCCGGAAGAATCCATTGATACCCAGTAACCAAGGGTGATGACACGTAAGTATCCACACCATCATTAAACGCATACACGCTGCGATTCAAGCCTTCATGCGGATCTTGCGCATTGACTTTAACTACCTCACCAGAACTAGCGCAAGCGGTTAATAACAAAACACTAACAATAGCTATAAAGCTAGACAACAATCGACTATTCACACGCATTAGATGCCATTTTTACTGAGAAAATGCTTCGATTTTAGCAGAAATTTCACTAATTAAAACATCAAAACCCGATTTCTGAATAACAGCAACATATTCAGAGCGCTTTAATGCTAAATCACTTACACCATTAGTAATAATATTAATAATATGCCAGTCATCATCGGTTTTTTTCAATAAGTAATCCATACTGACATCTTTGTCATCCGGCAACACTAAAAACGTATGTACGTATATCTGCCCAGGTGATAGTTGCTTTACCGACTCTATTTTAAAACTTTCCCCCGAAAAGCTTTTAAAATAATGGGCATAAGAAGCAATACTTAAAGTACTAAACTTTTGAATCAGCTCTTGTTTTTGCTCTGTGCTTAAGTTTTGCCATTCTTTACTGACTATAATTCGAGTGATTTTAGCTAAATCATGGGTTTTAATAACTGCGGGTTTTAACTGTTCAAAACGCTGTGCAAAACTCAACTTATCGCCTTGCTGCATGACACTCAACAACTCCGCCTGAAAGCCTTGAACAACTTGGCTAGCAGCCTCGGTTTCATTAACTTCTGCCACGACGAACTGACTTAACAAAAGCAAAAAAAACCCAGCCATCATTCTTGTTAATGACATCATAATATTTTAACCTTTCTGATAAATACGACCTTTCCAGCGCGAACGCTCCCCCCGCCAATAACGGATAGCAGAAGTCCAGGTCATTAATAAATACAATCCAGCAATCACTGGCATAAATAAAGCCCACGCTCGATTAAGCGCATAAAAACGTAAAGTAGGCAGATAAAGCCCTAACATTACTACTACAGAAAATAACGAAAAAAACCATGTGCTGCCCGAAAAACACAACAAACCAATTAGCGGTAACACATACATCAGCGTCATAATGAAAGTGCAAGCCAACAACAAACTATTAGAATACAACAACTGAGTATAAGCAGTACGTGCCACCATATCCCATATTTCCGTTAAAGAAACATAAGGTCGCTGGCTAATCACGCCATGCGTCAATCCTACCCAAGTTTTATAGCCCGCCTGCTTAATTTTCTTAGCTAATGAGCAATCATCAATGACCGCCTCTTTGATCACAGCCATACCACCTATAGTCCGTAAAGCGACAGTATCAACTAAAATACAACCGCCCGCTGCAGCAGCCATTTTGCTTCTTGGATTGTTCGCTAAAGCAAAAGGATAGAGCATTTTAAAAAAATAAATAAAAGCAGGCATCAGCATTTTCTCCCAAAAGCTATCCACTTTTAGAATCGCCATTAGTGAAACAAACTGCAACTTGTCACTATCGCGCTTAGTTATTAAACTCGCCAAAATACCGGGCATTAAATGTATATCCGCATCTAACAACAACGTCAGTGGTGTTTTAACCGCGTTCAAACCTTGCTCTTGCGCCCATAATTTTCCCGTCCAACCTTTAGGTAAAGATACAGAACGGATAATATCTAAGTGAGCCAATCCTTGATTTAATGCAATCTCAGCCGTACCATCCACCGACTCATCATCGACCAGAATAACGCGCAAACCCTGCCCTTGCAATTTAAGTGCTTGTAAAGTATCCGCTATTACCAGCGCTTCATCTCGAGCCGGTATGACGACAGTTACCCCACTTAAATCGACAGATTGCTTCTCATCCGCCTCTAAGACTTCCCTCACACGCCAAGGCTGCCACGGCAATAATGCAGTTATTAACCAAATGATTGCCGCTAATGCGCTTAGATATTCGTTCATACTAAAAATTAAGCATTGCCCGAATCAACGGTAATGGGAATATCTTTTAATGATGAACCTTTATAGCTTGGCGCATCGATCATAGGTCCATCAACCTTAGGTCCACGAATGGCGACTCCTAAAGCTTTTAAAGGATGCGCCAAAGTATCTGACACTGCGGTTGCTTCGTAACCACAATGCGCCATACAACCCTCGCACTTAGGATTCTTGCCTGCTCCATATTTATCCCATGGTGTAGAATCCATCATCTCTTGAAAACTATCAACATAGCCCTCATCAGATAATAAATAACACGGCTTTTGCCAGCCAAATACATTGCGTGTTGGATTACCCCACGGCGTACAGTCATAGTTTTGATTGCCCGCTAAATAATCTAAATACAATGACGAGTGATTTAATTTCCAGCTTTTATTTTTTCCGATAGCAAAAATACCACGGAATAATTCTTTGGCTGCATGGCTAGAAATAAAAGAATCCTGATCAGGCGCATGCTCATAACTAAATCCCGGTGCGATGGTAATACCTTCAACACCTAATTCAGTCGCATAATCCAAAAAGTCTGCCACTTCTTGCGGTGTTTCACCTTGAAATAAGGTGCAGTTAATAGTGACCCGAAAACCTTTACCTAAGGCCAATTTAATGGCATCAACGGCAATATCAAAAACACCGTCTTGACACACCGACGCATCATGTCTCAACTGATTACCATCTAAATGAATAGAAAAAGTTAAATAAGGCGATGGCGTATAATCATCAATCTTCTTTTTTAATAACAAAGCATTCGTACAAAGATAGATGAATTTTTTTCGCGCAATAATGCCCGCAACAATTTCCGGCATTTCCTTATGAATTAAAGGCTCACCACCTGGAATAGACACCATAGGAGCACCACATTCATCAACAGCTTGCAAACACTCTTCAACGGATAAGCGTTTATTCAAAATATCATCTGGATAATCAATTTTGCCACACCCAGCACACGCCAAATTACAGCGAAATAAAGGCTCAAGCATCAACACTAAAGGGTATTTATCAACCCCTTTGAATTTTTGCTTCATTAAATAAGTACCTACAGCAATTTGCTGTCTTAAAGGAACACCCATGCAGTTTACTCCAACCTTTTTATAGATAAATCAACTAAAGTTGCAAATATGCAACAAAAAAAACAACACCCAATCAATCTTGAGAAATATCTTAGAATATCTCTACGTGCAAATCCATGATTGATTGCTAATAGCTGATAAGCATACTATTTTTAAACAACTAACACCAGTTAGCTACATCATTTTTTAGCAAAATAAAACCCATTTAACGTGCAAAAAAACAACAAACTGGCGCTAACCTAGAATAATAGCAAGACAAAAATGCAACGTGTTTGCAAAAAAACAACAGACTTTGTATTTAACCCACATTCAGTCTATAATTTATAATTAATTTGATTTTTTTGCCGTAACAATCAACCGCCATAGACAGTATGACTGACACCAACATCTCTATTGATAATCCAGTATCGCTTTTAGCCGCTTCTGTCGATGAATTCCAAGCCATATTACTTGAAGGTGTTTCACGGACATTCGCACTGACTATTCCACAACTACCTAAAGGCCTCTACGAAGCCGTTGCTAATGCTTATTTATTGTGCCGAATTGTTGATACCGTTGAGGATGAAGTTTCACTCACAGCAGAACAAAAAGAACAATTTCTTAGCCGCTTTATAGAAGTAGTCAGATCCGGTGAAGGTGCACAAGCCTTTGCTAACGACCTAGAGCCACTATTATCTGAACAAACGATTCCAGCCGAACACATGCTGATTAAAATGACTCAACGCGTCATTGAGATCACGCATAGCTTTGCACCTAAGCAGGTTGAAGCCCTACTTAACTGTGTTGAAACGATGGCCAAAGGTATGCCAGCCTATCAAGGCATGGATTTGCATGGCGGTCTTGCGACCATGAAAGACATGGACGAATATTGTTATTATGTTGCCGGCTGTGTTGGTGAAATGTTAGCCGAACTGTTCTGCTATTATTCACCAGAAATTAATCAACATCACGACCAACTACTAGCCCTTTCTACGTCTTTTGGCCAAGGCCTGCAAATGACTAATATCTTAAAAGACATTTGGGATGATGCGCAGCGTGGCGTTTGCTGGTTACCACAAGATATCTTCACAGAAACAGGATTTAATTTAAAAGACCTTAGTACGGCGACTAGCACCAAAGAATTTCAGCTAGGTTTAGAGCATTTAATCAGCATTGCTCAAGGCCACTTAAAAAATGCCCTAACTTATACCCAGCTTATTCCTAGCCATGAAACAGGCATGCGTAATTTTTGCCTGTGGGCGCTAGGCATGGCCGTGCTAACGCTTAATGAAATCAAAGCACATTTAGACTTCAATGATTCTAATCAAGTTAAAATAACCCGTAAAAGTGTTAAAAGAACTATTCTAACTACCCGCATCATTGGCCGTAGTAATTTTTTACTGTCCTACGTGTTTAATGTCAAAAGCAAAGCGCTTATCTGTCAAGACTGGCACTATCAAGCGAAAAGCTAATTTATATAATGTTTACTGAAAATTACAACAACATGATCAACACTCGTACTTTAGAGAGTGCCATAAAGAATGCACAAGACAAACTTATGTCTTTGCAGCACAAGGATGGCTATTGGATTTTTGAACTGGAAGCAGACTGCACTATCCCTGCAGAATACATCATGATGATGCATTACTTGGATGATATAGAGGCAGAACTGCAAGCTAAAATTGCGACTTATTTACGCGCCAACCAGTCTGAAGACGGTAGTTATCCTTTATTCCGTGGCGGTGCTGGCGACATTAGTTGTAGTGTTAAAGTTTACTATGCCTTAAAAATGGCTGGCGACCAAGCCGACCAGCCGCACATGACTCGTTTACGCAACTATATTCTCAGTCAAGGCGGCGCTGCAAAAGCCAATGTATTTACTCGTATCGCTCTCGCTATTTTTGAGCAACTTCCTTGGCGCGGCGTACCTTTTATTCCTGTGGAAATCATGCTGTTACCCAAATGGTTTCCTTTCCATATCGACAAAGTTTCTTACTGGTCAAGAACTGTTATGGTACCGTTATTTATCCTTTGCACACTAGAAGCAAAGGCTAAAAACCCGCTTAATATTAATATTTTAGAACTCTTTATTATCCACCCTGACAAAGAGCAACACTACTTTGCCGAAAGGGGCTTACTCAATAAATTCTTCTTATTTTTAGATGCACTAGGGCGCAAATCAAGAATACTGATTACCAAGAAAATGCATCACCGTGCGGTTGACAAAGCACTCAATTGGTTCACTGAGCGATTAAATGGCGAAGATGGTTTGGGGGGTATTTTCCCCGCTATGGTCAATGCTTATGAAGCCATGCTATTGCTCGGCATACCCGCAGATGATGAGCGCGTCATTATTGCACGTAAAGCAATTGACAAATTATTAGTCATCAAAGAAAACGAGGCTTATTGTCAGCCTTGTTTATCTCCTGTCTGGGATACTGGCCTAACTTTATTGGCCTTACAAGAAGCAGACTTAGCAGGCTCAAAAGCACATAGAGCGCGCGCTTATGCCTGGTTAAAAACTAAACAGTTATCTGACGAGCCTGGGGACTGGCGCATACAGCGCCCTCATTTAGAAGGTGGCGGCTGGGCATTCCAATTTGAAAACCCTTATTTTCCTGATGTTGATGATACCGCTGTCATCGCCTTTGGCATGGCAACGTCTGGTTTACCCGACATGGATGAATCCATTCATCGAGCGACACGCTGGATAGTTGGTATGCAAGCTGCCAATGGTGGCTATGGCGCCTTTGACGTAGATAACACATATTATTATCTAAATGAAATTCCTTTTGCAGATCACGGCGCCTTATTAGACCCGCCAACTATCGATGTTAGCGCTCGTTGCGTTATGCTTATGGCTAAAGTTTCACAAGACCACAAAGAATATTTGCCCGCTTACCAACGCTGCATCAACTACATCCGTAGCGAACAAGAGGAAAACGGCTCATGGTTTGGTCGCTGGGGGACTAATTATATTTACGGTGTATGGTCAGTGTTAATGGCGCTAGAACACACAGATATTCCCAAGTCCGATCCTATGTATACTAAAGCGACTCACTGGCTAAAAAGTGTACAGAATAAAGATGGTGGCTGGGGTGAAGATAACCAAAGCTATGAAGATGAGAGCTTACGCGGCCAATACCATACTAGCACCGCCTTCCAAACCGCATGGGCACTTCTATCCTTGATTGCTGCGGGAGAAACCGACACGAAAGAAGTCAAAGCGGGCGTTACGTATTTATTAAACAACCAGACCGAAAATGGGGTATGGGCAGACGAATGCCATACCGCACCCGGTTTTCCACGCGTTTTTTATTTGAAATACCACGGTTATGATAAATTCTTTCCATTATGGGCCTTAGCACGCTATAGAAACGAGCAAAACAAAACGTGATAACAGGCATTCTTGTTGCTTTACCTGAAGAATTGCACACCCTGACCAAAACAAAAATAAAACAGGGTGAATGTATTACTGTGGCTAAAAATACAATCGTTATCCTATCTGGTTCGGGCTTTGACAATGCGCGCGTCGCCGCACAAATACTCATAGATCAGGGCGCAACGCAATTAATTAGCTGGGGTTGTGCTGGCGCTTTAGCGCCACATTTAAAAGCAGGAGACTTGATTATCCCTGAGCTCATACACACTCAAGATAATAGCTTAATTGCTACGCATACCGAGTGGTCTAAACAAATAGTAGAGCTACTCAAAAATAGCATAAAATATTATACTGGTACGCTATTAGAAAGCCATACAGTCGTTGCTTTAGCGCACGATAAAAATGCACTTTACCAGACCACCCTTGCTCTAGCTGTCGATATGGAAAGCGGTGCAGTAGCGCGCACAGCTCAACAAGCACAAATACCCTTTATCGCGTTACGCAGCATTGTTGATCCAGCCAACTTAGATTTACCGCACGCAATAAATCATGCCATGACAGCATCAGGCCTAGTTTCTGTACCAAAACTTATGCTTTATTTATGCAGTCATCCGAGCGAACTTCCACGCTTAATTAAGCTGGGATTAAACTTTAATGCCGCTAGCAAAACACTCAAACACATTGCCCACCAACTTCCACATATAAGCAAAAATCAATGAGTCAAGAAATGTCGCGTTCAGCAAAAATACTCGAATGGCAAGGCTGCTTTATTGTCCGCTATGCTTGGTTAATCGTCATTAGCACCCTGCTCATAAGCGGACTAAGCCTTTATTATGTAAAAGATAATCTGGGTGTTAATAATAATTCAGCAGAAATGCTTTCGCCTGATTTACCGTTTCAAAAAAACACCAAACGCTTCGATCAGGCTTTTCCGCAAGATTCTGATGCCATCATTTTTGTGGTCGAAGCGGCATCACCAGAAGAAACAGCTATTGCAGCCAGTCAATTACTAAGCGCGATAGAAAATAACAGCCAATACTTCGAATCCAGCTATATCCCAGAAGATAATGCGTTTTTCCGGCAGCAAGCATTACTGTATCTATCACCCGCTGAACTTGAAAAACTAGCGTCTAATTTAACGGATGCTCAACCGTTCATTGGTTATCTTACGCAAAATTATAACTTAACAGGCCTGTTTGAAATTTTAACGCAAGCTTTAGAAAAACAAGATAGTGTTATTAGCCAAAGCTTACCCGCCTTACTCAGCAGCATTAGCCAAGCGATTACTGATACCGCAGCCAATAAAAGCTATCATGTTTCTTGGCAAACTATTCTAAATTCCAATAGCCTTGCCAATAAAACACGGCGTATCGTTATTGCCAAACCAACACGAGACTTTCATTCCATGATGCCGGCAGCCGCGGCCGTTGAAAAGGCGCGAGAAATTACCACGCAACTCAGCACGAGCATGGCCGACCTTAAAATTGGCATTACTGGGGATGTTGTTTTACAACACGAAGAATTAGAAAGCATTGGCGATGGCGCAGTATTGAGTGGCATAGGCTCGCTCATACTCGTATTACTTATACTTTTCCGTTGTTTCCACTCTGTTAAATTGATGTTTGCAACGCTGATAACCTTATTAATGGGGCTCTCGCTAACCGCTGGGTTTGCTGCGCTCGCCATCGGTCATTTAAATGTTATTTCCATTTCTTTTGCTGCGCTCTATATCGGTTTGGGCGTTGATTTTGCAATTCATGTCAGCTTGCATTATCGCGATGGAATTACCAAAAATCAGAGTAACTTCATTGCCATAAAAAAAGCGCTACATAACGTAGGCTTCTCTTTATTTCTTTGTGCACTGACCACAGCAATCGGCTTTTTTGCATTCGTACCTACCGATTACAAAGGTGTTTCTGAACTTGGACTGATCTCCGGGGTCAGTATGTTTATTGGCTTAGCCTTATCTTTAGTGTTCTTACCTGCCTTATTAAGCCTATTTCATTTAAAAAAGGCGCACGCACTTGAACACAGTAAAAAAGCTAGCTGGCTTAAAACCGCCCCTTTACGCCACAAAAAAGCAATTCGTATCATCAGTATTATGCTCGGAACGGCTTGCTTATTTGCTATTCCTTACATCACTTTTGACTCTAATCCGGTCAATATGCGTAACCCAGCCTCTCCCTCTGTTGTCGCTTTTAAAGAGCTACTGACATCCACAACAGACTCTCCCTATGCGCTCAATGCCTTATGCAATAGCACTGAAGAAACCCACACGCTAGCACAGCGGTTAAAACAATTAGCAACCGTCAATAGCACGATCACATTAGAAAATTTAATTGCTACTGATCAAGAAGAAAAGCTCTTTATTATTGAAGACCTAAATATGCTTCTCGGCCCTCAATTGAGCCAGTTTAACGGAATCTTAACGCCATCTGACACAGAAAAAGTACTTAGCAAATTTCAAAATACACTAAACACTGTACTGACTAACAATCAATCTGGCATAGATAATGAAATTCTAATGGCTCTTAACACCAGTATTGAACAATATAAAATCACCCTACAACAATCGGCCAATCCAACGCAATTAAACAACACATTAGATAACAGTATTTTAGGTCTATTACCGCACACCATAAGCACTTTAAGTCAAAGCTTAGGCGCTTATGAGTTTGACTTAGATAGCCTACCCGATTATATAAGCAGACAATGGTTAAGCCCCAGCGGCATTTATCGCATCATGATATTACCTGAGCAAGACTTAAATATTCCAGCCAATTTAAAACAATTCGCCCTAGATGTACAAAGTATTGAGCCTACTGCTGTCGGCTTACCTGTTGGCGACTTGGCGTCTGGACAAGCAGTAGTCAACGCTTTTTTAATGGCTTTTAGCGGCTCATTTGCATTAATCACTGTCTTGTTATTGTTCTTATTAAAAAGCGTTTACAAAACCTTACTTGTGCTAGGCCCTTTGATTTTAGCGTCTTTACTTACTTGCAGCGTTAATGTTTTACTTGGCATTCCTTTTAATTTTGCTAATATAATCGCCCTTCCCTTACTTTTAGGTATGGGTGTAGATAGCGGCATCCATATTATGCATTGCCTACACGAGCAGCTTGAGGATAATCAGCACATATTGCAAACCAGCACTGCTCGTGGCGTTCTGTTTAGCTCAATTACCACGATGAGCAGTTTTATCAGTTTAGCTTTAATCCCTCATTTCGGCATATCCAGCATGGGTATCACCTTAGCCGTCGGCATTAGCTTTACCTTACTCTCTACGCTAATTGTATTACCTGCGTTTAGCAACAAAACAATTACTCTTTAAACACTGAAATCCGAAGATTGCCATGTCATTTAGTATCGCTGAACTTTTTACTCAACATAACCAAGAAAAATTTGAGCTACATGAAAAGTATCTGAACAAGCAAATGGTGCGAGTATTACAAACTATTGGCTATGACCGAACCTACTCTAAAGCTATTGGACAATATCTATATGATCAAGACAATCAAGAATACCTAGATTGCCTCAGTGGCTTTGGTGTCTTTGCCGTAGGTCGTAATCACCCAACCGTAGTTAACGCACTACAAGAAACCCTGACTTTAGAGCTGCCTAATTTGGTACAGATGGATGTTTCTTTATTAAGCGGCCTACTGGCCAAAAAAATCTTAGCGACCACACCCGACAATTTAAGCAAGATGTTCTTCTGTAATTCAGGCACAGAATCTGTAGAGGCTGCGATTAAATTTGCGCGCTACACCACAAAACGCGAAAAAATTGTCTTCTGTGATCATGGCTATCATGGTTTAACGATGGGCTCTTTATCCTTAGTGGGTGAAGAAGTTTTTCGCGAAGGTTTCGGCCCTTTTCTACCTGGCTGTGAATCCGTTCCCTTTAATGACCTTGTCGCATTAGAACGCGCCCTGAGTAATAAAGATGTTGCCGCCTTTATTGTCGAGCCTATACAAGGCAAAGGCGTCAATATTCCTGATGATAATTATTTACCAGAAGTTGAACGCTTATGTAAAAAATATGGCACTTTATTTGTTGCAGATGAAGTACAAACTGGCATAGGCCGTACAGGAAAATTCTGGGCAATTGATCACTGGGGCGTCAAACCCGATATGATTTGTATGGCAAAAGCCTTATCCGGTGGTTTCGTACCCGTTGGCGGCGTGGCCATGACCAGTAAAATTATGGATAGCGTATTCAATCGCATGGATAGAGCTGTGGTACATGGCTCCACTTTTTCCAAAAACAATATGGCAATGGCGGCAGGCTTGGCAACACTTCAGGTTATGGAAGATGAGCAATTAGTCGAAAATTGCGCACGCATCGGCACCGACATCATTAGCAGCATTAATGCGCTGACGCCTAAATATGAATTCCTGAAAGAAGCTCGTGGCAAAGGCTTAATGGTTGCTATTGAATTCCAAGCACCAAAAAGCCTAACACTAAAAGCCGCATGGGCAACCCTTGAAGCAGCCAATAAAGGCTTATTCTGCCAGATGGTGACCATCCCTTTATTTAAAGAACATCATTTACTCACGCAAGTGGCTGGACATGGCATGAATGTCGTTAAATTATTACCGCCACTTAATTTAACTCACAAGGATCGCGACTGGATTGTAAATTCATTCGAACACGCCATTGCTGACACTCACAAAGTCCCTGGCTCAATTTGGACACTAGGTAAAAATCTAGCCGGCCACGCACTTAAAGCCAAAAAAGAGGCATAAGGTTATGAATATCCCTGAAAATTATCCACTATTAAATACCATCAACTTACCGGAAGATGTGCGTCAATTGCCTAGAGAACAATTAAAACCTTTAGCCAAAGAACTGCGTGAGTTTTTAACTCACTCTGTCAGCTTATCAGGAGGGCATTTCTCTGCTGGCTTAGGCACTGTTGAGTTAACGGTTGCTTTACATTATGTCTACAACACGCCTAAAGACCAACTGGTTTGGGATGTAGGTCATCAAGCCTACCCGCATAAAATCCTCACGGGGCGCAAAGAACGCATGACCACTATCCGTACTAAAGACGGGGTTTCTGCCTTTCCTAAACGCAAAGAAAGCGAATACGATGCTTTTGGCGTTGGTCACTCTAGCACCTCCATTAGTGCGGCCTTAGGTATGGCAATTGCCGCTCAATTAAAAGGCGATGATAGCCGCATGGTCGCCATTATTGGCGATGGTAGCATCACCGGCGGTATGGCATTTGAAGCGATGAATCATGCCGGCTCTATTGATGCCAATTTGCTGGTTATTCTTAACGACAACGATATGGCGATTTCGCCTAATGTTGGCGCTATGAATAACTATTTCACAAAAGTCATCTCCAGCAGATTGTATTCAACGGTACGCGAAGAAAGTAAAAGAGTATTAAGTAGCTTACCTTCAGTTTGGGAACTTGCGCGCAAAACCGAAGAACATGTCAAAGGAATGATTGTTCCTGGCACTTTATTTGAAGAGTTAGGCTTTAATTATATTGGCCCTATTGATGGCCATGATCTTGATATGCTAGTACCCACTTTAGAAAAACTAAAAGAGCTTTCTGGCCCTGTTTTTTTACATATTGTGACCAAAAAAGGTAAAGGTTATCCGCCTGCGGAAAAAGATGCATTGGCCTATCACGCCGTCCCCGCCTTTGATCGCACTAAAGACTCATTACCTAAATCTGCCTCCTCACCCCACCCCACTTACACCCAAGTATTTGGTCGCTGGTTATGTGATATGGCAGAAACAGATGAACGCCTGCTTGCAATCACGCCTGCTATGCGCGAAGGCTCAGGCATGGTCGAATACTCCGAACGTTTCCCGAATCGCTATTTTGACGTCGCTATTGCTGAGCAACATGCCGTGACTTTAGCCGCTGGGCAAGCCTGCCAAGGCGCAAAGCCCGTCGTCGCAATTTATTCTACCTTTTTGCAACGCGCTTATGATCAACTCATTCATGATGTTGCCATCCAAAACCTAGATGTCTTATTTGCCATAGATCGCGCGGGCTTAGTAGGTCCTGATGGTCCAACGCATGCAGGTAGTTTTGATTACAGTTTCTTACGCTGCATACCCAATATGCTGATCATGGCACCGGCCGATGAAAATGAATGCCGTCAGATGCTAAGTACAGGCTATCAATATGAAGGTCCTGCATCGGTTCGCTATCCTCGTGGCAAAGGCCCTGGCACAGTGGTTAGTACTGATTTAGATACTTTAGAAATTGGTAAAGCCGAAATTCGCCATCAAGGTGGGCGCATTGCCATTCTTGCTTGGGGTAGCATGGTAACGCCAGGACTTGAAGCTGGAAAACAACTGGGGGCAACCGTCATTAATATGCGTTTTATTAAGCCGATTGATGCAGACATGATTTTAGCCATGGCTAAAACCCATGATGTACTTGTGACCATTGAAGAAAATGCGCTTGCCGGTGGCGCAGGCAGTGCCGTTAATGAATTTCTACAAGCGCAACGTATTCTTATGCCCGTATTAAATATAGCCTTACCTGATGCCTATATCGAACAAGGCTCGCGCGAAGAATTATTAACAGAATGTGGATTGGACACTCAAAGCATTGTTGCTAGTATCGAAACATTCTGCGCATAACAATTTTACATAACAACCTTGCTTGGGTTTAGCTGAATATGCAAACCCCAAGCAACCCTCCACATTTAGATAAAAAAGCAAAACGTGTTATCTATAAAAATCCTTGTCGCTCTCTGCCTCTCTGTTTTCCCGCTACTAAGTTTTGCCCACGGCGAAATCAGACCTTGGCAACCCATTTGGTCGGCCTGGATTTATACGCCAGAAGTTGCCATTCCTATGCTACTCACCGTCGTCGTTTATTTTCGTGGTCGAGCTAAAAGACGTGAAATAGGTCGCCCCGTCAGCACCGGACAAACCATTACCTTTTTACTCGGCATGCTCTGCTTTGTCATTTCCTTGCAATCTCCGATAGAACCATTGTCAGAACATTTTCTATTTTTTCATCAAATTGAACATTTATTAATGCGCGGTTTAGGGCCTTTACTACTGATTTTAAGCATGCCTCTTGCGCCTTTATTGCAAGGTCTGCCGAAAATAGTACGGCACAATATCCTAACACCGATTATTAGAAACAAAATCATACAATGGCTGTATCAATTTTTTGGTCACCCTATTATCGCCTCCGTGCTGTTTATCGCGACTTTACTAATCTGGCAGATACCCAGCCTACATAATCAAGCCCTTGCAGATCAATCGCTGCATAATACGATGCACACCACGATGATTATTACCGGCTTCTTTTTCTGGTGGTTAATTTGTGATCCGAGGCAAAAATCAGCACGCATCTCTTTTGGAGTACGCCTTATTATTTTATGGTTAGTGACTATTCCCAACACCATTATTGGAGCCATCATTACCCTAAAAAAAGACCCTATTTATGCTGCGTATGATGTATTAGATGGTCGCTTAAATATTGAAACGATGCTCGACCAGCAACTAGGCGGCATTATCGTCTGGGGACCAGGTGGCATGATGGGCTTGATTGGTACTGCGGTGGTGTTTTTCTTGTGGACAAGAAAAGATAAAAAAATTCGTTATGCTCCGTGAGAACGGAAATTATGTTTGAAATGGTGGGCAAAAATCCTGCCCACTCTACATGACTGTATTGTCCTGCCTATCACGTAAAAATTAGTTTTGACCGAAAATGCGGATCATAAATCAAAGATGGTATCCACCGCAGCCCAGGCAGCTTAATTTTTCAGTCTTATTATCATAAATCAAAGACCCAGTACGTTCTTCCGGCAACGACACCAATACAATATGGACGTCCATTTTAATTATTTATAATAAGTAAAATAATTAAATTTATCGCACAAATGGCGTACAATTAACTAAAACTACCGGAGACGCTTATGCCAAGAACAGAAATCATTAAACAAGAACGCATGCACATTCGCTTAGATGCACAGTCAAAACAGAAACTAGAAAAAGCTGCGAGTTATAGCCATAAGAAGCTGTCTGAGTTTGTGCTGTCGCAATCCTTAGCTGCCGCTGAAACTATCATCAGTGAAAATGAGCAAATGACTCTTTCTCAGTCTGACTGGGATTTATTTCTTGATGCCCTGGAAAACCCACCGAAAAAAAGTGCAAAATTAACCGAAGCATTGACATTGCATAAAAAGTCAGTTGTTCGTTAAGTATGCAATTAACGATTAATTCACTCAATACCGATCACCTGCGTAAAGCTTTTGACTGTGGTGAGTCTAGTCTGAATACTTATTTACATCGTTATGCTGGGCAGAACATAAAAAATCGTATAAATAGGGTGTTTATTGCATCACCCATTGATTCTGAAAAAACGGTCGCTGGCTATTACACACTAAGTGCGGGTAGCATTGGGGCTGATGATTTACCGCTAGAACAAAAACGCCGATTACCTAATTATCCTATTCCTATCGCCTTGTTAGGTCGGTTAGCCATCGATAAAGCTTATCAGGGTCAACGTTTCAGTAGCATTTTGCTAGCAGACGCGGTTCAGCGAGTAGAGCAAGCGAGTCAAATATTAGCCGTCTATGCCATTGTCGTTGACGCTTTAAACCCTGCTGTTGCTGAGTTTTATCAAGCCTTTGGTTTTATTCCTTTTACTGACCAGCCTTTAAAGTTATTTTTACCGATGGGTAATTAACTTTATTTATAAGCAAAAAGATGGGCTTGATTGGTACTGCGGTGGTGTTTTTCTTATGGACAAGAAAAGATAAAAAAATTCGTTATGCTCCGTAAAAACGGAAATTATGTTTGAAATGGTGAGCAAAAATCCTGCCCACCCTACAGGGCTATCGCATAACAATATCATGTCTATGAACAAAGGATGCTGCATTAGCGTAAAAGTTCAACACAAATAACCCAAATATATTATCATTCAACTGTCTACTCAGGAGCCTATTATGCAAAAACGAATCACTCTAAGCGCACTATTACTCGCCAGCTTATTATTAAATGGCTGTGCAAATACCCCAACAGAAGATATTAAAATTAACGCAGAAACCAATCCAAAAATCAATGTAAATGCCTATCAGTCCTATACTTGGCTAGGAAGCGAATCAAGCCTAAATGACCCCGAACAAAAGTGGCAACCCTCAAGCCTAGATCTCGCCGGAGACATCAAATACCTTATTGACCGTGAACTACGCAAACGTAATATCTACAGCGCAACGGAAAATGCAGAAATAGGCGTCGCTTATTTCTTAGGTATCGATATGGCAGCCATGCAACTTAAACAGGATCCAGAAAGCGCTACTCAAGTCCTAAAGAATATCCCTAAAGGTGCATTAGTCATCACTTTAATTGATATGAACAACGGTTATATTATTTGGGCAGGTACTGCTCAAGCAGAAGTGGGACAACAATTTGAAGCAAGCGTCGCGCGTGAGCGTTTAGACTATACCATTCGTTCCATGTTCCAAAAACTCAGCCCTAGAGGTCTATTAAAATGATTACAAAAAAACCTATCAACGCGCTGGCTCTATCTGCAGCACTCATTATTAGCGTTAGTACCCAAAGCCATGCGCAAGAAGCGTATGTCTACCCCGCTCAAGGACAAAGCCCAGAACAACAAGAAAAAGACCAGTATAGCTGTTATGTCTGGGCTAAAAATAAATCCGGTGTAGATCCCATGAATAGTGGCTCTAACAGTGGACGCAAAAGCCTTTTAGGTGGCGCAGCAAGAGGTGCGGCAGGTGGTGCGATTATCGGTGCAATTGCAGGAGATGCGGGTAAAGGTGCTGCCATTGGTGCAGCAACAGGCGGTGTTGTCCGTGGTTTAAGAAATAGCTCAAACCGGAACAACAACAACAGTAATAATAATGATTATGACCGCGCCTATGCCGTTTGCCTAGAGGGGCGCGGCTATAATGTAAAGTAAGCCCTTTTGCTTTTGGAGAAGCTTTAGAGACTGCAAATCAAAAGGGTCAAAGGGTCAAAGGATCAAGGGTCAGTCTCGATTGATCCAGCAGAGATATGCACTCAGTCAAACAACTGAGTGCATAATAATGCTATTTACAACTCAAATTCAGCCGCTGTCAAACCTAACTCTACCGCGATTCGACGCGCCATCGCTTTTTCATGATCATCAAAATCACCATCGGCGGCACCGACAGAAATCACTAAACGCATAATCAAACGAGCGGCTTGGCTATTGTTTTTCATTTTACCTAACGCTTCCAATGCTTTAGCTTCACCTAAGTCATTATCGAATTCTAATTGGCTAACAAATTCGCCAAATGCGCCAATAATATCGCTTGTTTTGAACACGGATAATGGCTCATAGTTTTCGATAAACTTAACCATTTTACGTTTTTCTTCGGGTGAAATTTCACCGTCTGCTAACGCTAATAAAGCAGAACCTGCCATTGCCGCTTGTAAAAAGTCTTTATTCTTAAATTTCAAAGCTTCTGTCTTTAACTCATTCGCTTTTTCTTTCAATCCTGCCATTAAATCTTTTAAGCTCATCGTATTATCCTCTGTTGGTTATTATTAAAATTTAACTTACATCTTTAATTAAAGACACCGCCCGATAAGGTAGGTCGGCTTGATACAGTACCGTTACTTGTTTTTCTTTTGCCAGTATACTTAAATGTGCCACGGCCATATCGTCTTTATCGCGCAATAGCACTAAATCTGGCACACGACGCAATAAAACGCGCGTCGCTTCGCCTATGCCGGGCTTAATTTTATTTTCATCACTGATTTTATATTGTTGTTTTATTCGGGCAATAAAGGCTTTAGATTGCTGTTGCAAGGCAATACAATCAATCTCTGCCGACGGGTCATGGTCTGTGCTTAAGCGTAACTGCGCAATACAGCCTAATAATTCCGCCACAAACCATTGTGATAAATCAGCCTCTGCAAACTGTTGATAAAAAACACAACCATGAAAATCCTGCGCATTAATATAATCCGCATTTAACACCGAGCGACTGATTAAACCTGATAAGGTGGCATTTAAAATCGACGAGGGAATTAAATAATCTTCCGCGCTGGCCGCGACTGCAGCGACACCCGCTAAATCAACTAGCACATATAAGCCGGAATCAATATGGCATTGATGACGTTGATTAAAGTCTTCAATACTCTGTTTTAGCTCACGCGCAATAACGCCTTTACCCGTCCAGCCATCGACAAAGACAATGCTACTATCCGCATGGCGCGCCAAAATATAATTTAAGGCATTTTCATCAATCCCTCGATCACGAATAATCGAAAGAGAATAATGACTGACTTTACGCTGAAAATACTGACTCAAGGTATGCTTTAACACCACACCTACTGGCGTTCCTGCTCGCGCTAAAGAGACTAAAACAATCTCACCCTTACGCCGTTCGGCAATTTTCTGCGCCAAACAAAGGCAATCGCTTGCCATTTGCATTTGATTATCCTGCATAGCTTGGTGAAATAGCTGTATGTATTGCGCTGACGGCAAACTTTCATGGCTTAACATTTCACTGTAATGGCGCTGTTCTTGCTGAATTTGACGCTCTTTTTCCTGTACCGAAGTGTCAGGCACAGCAATCACTTTTAGCAAAATCTGCACATCATCGGCATTATAACTACCCGTAAATATAGCGGCACTCATACTAAAAAGCCGTGTAATTGTGTATGTTTCGGAGTCATCACATAATCACATAAAGCCATAAAAGGCGCATCACTCAAACTATCACCCATGCCCATCGTGACAATTTCACCATATTCTTGTTCTAAGGATTTAATACGGTACTCAACTGCATGCGACTTGTTCACGCAATGCGGCAAAATGGTTAAGGAGTTATTGTTTAAATAGACTTGGAAGTCAGTGTAGTTAAGCAATAAAGGCTGAATATAGCCTTGCAATAAACCTTGCAATGCAACAATATCCGCCTGATGATGCCGTACTTCCACATAATAATCTAAGGAAGATTCTGTGGTCACACGTACTAATAGGTCAAGTGCATGCTGTTCAGCATAGCGTTCAATAGTTTGTTTGATGGTAAGTAATGCAGCGGATAAGGTACTTAAAGGCAAGTCTATTTTGGCACGCCAGCGACTATCTTCCCTGCCATCTGCATCTAATATAGTCGCACCATGATTTAAAATAGCGCCATCAAGACAAGGTATGCCTAATGCAACGCGTGCATAAGACGCTTGAGTTCGGGCGGTCGTAGGGATAATACGCCATTGCTCTGCTAAGGTTTGCAATAATACCTGTTGCTTAGGTAAAAAATAAGAGCTGGGATCACCCGCAAGGTTATAACTCGCTGGCGTCGCTTGATCAAGACTTGCACATTTTCGGGCGGTCTGAAAAATGGTATCGTCTAAATCAAGAAAGAGAAATTTTTCCATCGGCATAATAAAGCAAATCAGCATTTAAACGCTGTGCAAATTGAGTTAAAGACGCGCACAAAGGCGTTTCATGGCAAATAATGATGCGATCATATTGGCCTACACGCACGTTATATAAATAATTGGGAATATTGTCGGCATAGTTATCCTGCAAGACTATTTTTTCCCGAATAGCCTCTCCTTTTAATAACGGAGAACGGGCAGTAGATTGTACTTTTACATCCCATCCATGCTGCTCTAAATAATACGCGATTAAAAAGGCCAAATGGACAAATTCACCTGTGCCTAACACTAAAACTTTCGCGCCAGATTGCCAGGTTTGTATTAACGTCAATAAGGCCGTTTTATCCCATGCCATTTTTCCATGAATACCTAAACGGCCTGCTTTTAAGGACAGGTTTTGACGTTTACATTCTAACTTACTGTTGACATTAGGCACTTGTGTGTATTGATAATCCGCATCACGTTTAAAATCAATCTGAGCCGATAAGGCATTAATAAACTTTACTTCTACACCCGTTAATTGTTGCATCTGCGTTTGGCGCTGTGCATTAATGACACTCACAATGCACACAATCAACACGCGCTGTACCTGCGGATTTACTTTTTTATAAGCTGTAATTAAATTAACAAAAGTAGTGCCTGTTGTGATCTCATCATCAATCAGCACTAGGGTTTGCGCATACAAAAAGGTGTTTTTTAAGTTCCTTTCATACGGTACATAGAGATAAAACTGGCTGGCATGACTGTGTTGCTCTTGAAAATCTAGAGCCTGAACAGCATTTAAAAAATAACGCGAGGTATGAATAAAAAGATGTTCGGACTGATCGGTCTGCTCTAAATAGGCTTCATAAACACCCTGACCTAAACCTGCCGCAGCTTCTGCCATGCCAATAAAAACGCTGGAACCTACGATTGATTGGGCCAAAGCTTGTGCCAAATACTGATGCATACGCAGCATTTCTGCGGGCTGAGAAGGCCAATATTTAGCTAATAACTTACTGACGAACATAAATCCGCGTTTAGGATTTTGCCGAGCGGCATAATCAGTTAGCTCATTGAGCTCAAAATCACTTGCACTCAAGATTAAAGTCAACTTACCTGTCGGTAGTGAAATGCTTATCGTAGACAAAATAATGACATATGCTTATGTTTAACTAATCTCATCACATGAAAAAGGCTCCAGGCATGATCTAAACTATCATGCCTGAAGCCTCTATCGGATTAATAATGGAACTTAAACACTCACGCCAAAACTAGCGGCTAATGGCCCTAAACCGCCCGCAAAACCTTGACCAACGGCTTTAAATTTCCAATCACTATTATGGCGGTATAACTCACCAAAGATCATGGCTGTTTCAATGCTGGCATCTTCTGATAAATCATAACGCGCCACTTCATTACCATTATCAGCATTGACCACACGAATAAAAGCATTGCTGACTTGGCCAAAGTTCTGTTTACGCGTTTCCGCTTCATGAATCGTTACCGCAACAATCACACGCTGAATAGCAGCAGGAACGTTAGCTAAAGTAATCTCCACGACTTCATCATCACCATCGCCTCGGCCTGTAGTGTTATCGCCCATATGCTGCACTGAACCACATTTTGATTTTAGATTGTTATAAAAAATAAAATCCGTATCCGCAGTGACTTTACCATTCGCATCAACTAAAAAAGCTACGGCATCCAAATCAAAATCTGCACCATCTGTAGCTCGATTATCCCAGCCTAAACCTAGCGCTGCTTTCGTTAATCCAGGTGCTTCTTTACTTAAATTAACATTACCGCCTTTACTTAATGATACTGCCATCGTGATATCCTCGTTGTTATGTAAATAATGTTATAAATATTGTTGTTGAACGGTTTTTACAACCTGTTCTAACTTGCTATCTTTAGTCGCATCACCAATCGCTGAAAATTTCCAAGCGCCATTGTGACGATACATTTTACCCATAATCATCGCCACGGATCCGGCAAATTTTTCATCATTGGCAATATCATAAGTAGCAAAAATTTCATCCACTCGACTTGGCGTGCCTTCATAAATACGCACACTAGCAAAAGGAATCTCTTTAAAATCTTGGTTTTTGTATGAATTTAAAATAAAAACCACTTGATCAGCATTGCTATCAAGCGCAGACAAATCAATTGTGACAACTTCATTATCTAAACCATCGTCTCCGCCAACATCGCCTTCTCTGTCATCACCTGAATGTTTAATGCCGCCTTTTTTAGCTTGCAATTGACCAAAATACACTAAATCAACGAGTGTTTTATTGCCATCAAACAAAGCGACAGAAAGATCTAAATCCACCGCGACCATTTTTTTACCGAACAGACCTTTTTGCTCAATCGCGCCCCAGTTAGCGCCTACACATAAATTATTTAATGCGCCGCCGCTTGATTTTTCAAGACTAATACGTTGCCCTTTTTGTAATGAAATTGCCATTGTTTATTCCTTTTTTTAATTCAAATAATGAGTTTATTGTGGAAAGCTTTATTCTCGTAACAAGATGAATGACGACTCACTCTATGTCATTTTATTTAAACTTACTTGCTTTAAAGCTATCCGTGCTTTTAGCTTCATTTTCTTTTTTATACTGAATAGAGGAATACACAGAAAGCGCAATTAATATCGCGCCCGCTAATCCAGTAATGACTTCAGACACATGCACTGTCATACTGATTAACATAATCGCAGCCAATACACCAATCGCATAATGCGCACCATGCTCTAAAAAGATATATTCGTCCAAAGTACCTTGACGCACTAAATAAACAGTTAAGCTTCGCACAAACATAGCCCCCATCGCCAAACCCAACATAATGATAACGACATCTTGAGTAATGGCAAAAGCACCAATCACACCATCAAAAGAGAAAGAAGCATCTAACACTTCTAAATAAATAAAACTCATCATGCCAGCTTTTTTGACTAATCCACTGACAGCCTCACCTTCTTCAAACAGTGCCGCCAAACTGTCCACAGCGACAAATAAGATGACTCCAAAAACACCCGCAACAAGCGCCTCTAAGCGTACCTCTTCAGGCAATAAACCTTGTACAAACAATAAAAGACTTAAAGCGACTATCACTTCAATCGCCTCTAATTTACCCCATGACGCTAATTTTTCTTCAATATACCCTAACCAATGAATATCTTTGCCTTCGTCAAAAATAAAAGAGAAAAAAACCATCAGCAAAAACATTCCACCGAATGCAGCAATCTGTATATGTGATTCCATTAAGTGCTGCGCATAAATTTCTGTATCATTTAATGCCATTTCCGTTACACCAACAAAGCTAATGCCCGTTGCTGCCGCAACAATGACGATAGGAAATAATAAACGCATACCGAAAACGGCCACTAAAATACCCCATGTTAAGAAGTAGTGTTGCCACTTATCATCCATTCGTTTTAGGATTGAGGCGTTCACGACGGCATTATCAAAAGACAAACTGACCTCTAATACACCCAGTATAACGGCAATAAATGCCCCATAGAGACCTGCCCATAAATAAGACAGTACAACACAAATAAAAGTGACTAAAAAAGAAAGACGAAAATGTTGCATAAAATTATTCCATTAGAAACAAAAATGACTGTTTAACGCTTATTAAACAATTGTGGTGACTTAGGTTGCTGCTTTTCTTGCAAACAATGATAAGCAGCATTTTCAAATCGAATTCTCAAAGATTGTGTGCTTTTATTTTCTTTGATAAATTTTTCCGCTTCAATTGCGGTTAAATCTTTCAACATAAACTGTGCAATACACATACACGGTTTAGCATAGCGCTCCTTGTCATATTCTTTATTATTTGATTGGGCGACTTCCCTAGCCACGCACTGCTCGGCAAAATCATGTTCAAAAACATGTTTCTGTACATCCGTTACTGTCGCATCATGCGTATGATCAAACGGGTTATGTGCTTTTTTGACTTGCTGTGCAGGTTCGTCATCGGAACAAGCGCTCAATATAAGCACTAAACTTAAACTGAGAACCAAGGAGCTTAATCTCTGTATGTTTTTCTTTTGCATAATGATCAACTAAAAAATAAATAATGTTTACGATGAATAGTGGCTATAAAAAATAATTAAACCCAAATAATATCAGACAACAGACGCTTAAAAATGATTACCTTTAAGGCTCAAAACCTAAAAATGCTCATCAAGCAAAGGGCTTACTTCCCAGTAAATAACAAACTAAAAGTAACCGGCACAGCGGCATTAATACTTTGTAATTTGGCAATTTCACGTAACTTATTAACCCCTTCTAACAAATTAAATTCACTCAAATTAACAATAAGTGGCTGCTTAGAAAAAACCAATAACTTATCTTCTGCTAGAGCGGTAACTTGCACTATTATTGGCAAGGTTTGTTTTATCCCATATAGATCAATCGTAGCATCTAAGGTCATTGCTTGACTGTGCCCTAACTTGATGGCCTTTATAACAGCAGAATCTATTTTCAAGCTCGCTGTCGCTTCTGGAAATTTGGCAACATTAAAAAATAACTCACGCAAACGCGCGTCTCTAATTTCAATGCCTGTATCAACACTGCTTAGGTCAACCGTTAAAGTAACTTGATTCGCCTTAACACCACCTTGCATCGTTTTAAAACTTTGCACTTCTGTCTTGCTGGCATTTTTAGTCGTAATGAAGTTCAATGACGATTGACTACTATCTAATATCCAATCAGCAAAGACAGACGGTGATAACATTAACAAACTAAAAAAGATTATTTTTTTCATGATTTATATCCCTACGTTTTAATAAAAAGTTATTTTTGAGCGGTAAATATACCGTATTCGACTAAGTTATTATGAAATAAATGATGCTGCGCTAAACCCACTTTAAAATTAGCGGTCTGCGTTTCGCTACGTAACCCCAGCCACCGACTTATTTTTTGTACGGGCTGCAATCGTTTAGCCACTTTATACATATAATCTGCAGAGGGCATGGTTTGCTCAGTAATATCATCATACTTAATTTGCGCAAACTTGTTGTCACTTAATAACTGTTCAAATTCAGCACGTAAACATAAATTAGGCACTGCCCAGCCATTTAAACAATCAACGACAAACGGCCAATCTTGATCAGAAATCTCACTTTTAGTAAGAAAACCATCACAAACCACCACCCGACCGCCCTTACGCAATAAGCGATAAGCCTCACGCAGAAAGTCACCTTTATCCAAGGCATGACAAACACTTTCCAACCCCCAAACTACATCAAAGCTCTCATCGGGATAAGGTGTATTACAAAAATCTGACACATCAAATTCAACCAACTCAGCGACACCATGGCGTTTTGCGTGCAAGCTAGCATAATGCGCTTGCTTGGCACTAATCGTAATAGCTTTCATCTTGTTGCCATGATTTTTAGCCATCCAAATGGAACTACCGCCAATACCACAGCCTG
>JAIPFI010000022.1 GCA_021736705.1 Methylococcaceae bacterium
TAAGGAATGCCTGAAATAATGTTTTTATCTTAAGAGCACAGGCAGCTTGCCTGCGAAAGGCAGACAAGCCGTCTGCGCTCCCATAAAAAATAAGTTGCCGAAGTTATTTTGTGCTCGTTCCTAAGTTTTATTGATACTGGAAAACACCAAATCTTCCAGAAATGAAATAATGTCTAATTCATCTTTATGAACCCCAAAGTCAGTCAATGAGGGTAAGTTGTGCATAAAGAAATTTTGAAAATGTGCCATTTCAATAATCGTAGAGGCTAATGATTTAGGGTATTTGTAAGTCGGATTACATTCTAAAATTATAGTGCCGATGACGGCGCACAGGTCTTTATAAGGTTTAAATAACTGATCTTTATTATCTTCAGAAACATTTCTCGTTAAATAGGTCTTTGATCCTTCAGTAATAATGATTTGATGCAGACAACTTTCATCAATATGATCCGTACTTATCTCATTTTGTACGCTACTCGCTAATAATTTAATCACCTTTTTGAGCTTAACAATGGGGTCTTCAATATTATGCGTATGAAAGTTAAGTTGATATTCAAGCCAGCCCCAATACCAAGCCGTTAGATAGATTAGTAACTTGTGTTTATTCTCGAAATACCGATAAATCCCCGCCTCAGTAGATCCCATTGCTTTTGCTAGTTTTTTAAACGTAAAGTCTTCAAAACCATTTTTATGGATTAATTGAATGCTGTGCAAAATAATTTTTTTACCCAGTTCCGATTGCTCTGGATTTCTGAGAAATAACTTCTCATTCATTTTAATGTGTAATTGTATGTCCATCACGGTACCTGATTTTGCTTGGCTATTAGCGCTTTAATTTATTGTAATGCCTTTGAGAGCAAGGCTGTACCCCAAAAAACTGTAAAAAACAGAGCAAGTGCTTTACAATCTTGAATGATAGCATTACTATTTTTTCTAAGTCTAAACCAACTACCTGGAGAAGTAAAAAAATGTTTAAAGAAATTAAAAACGATTTACCTGCCAGTATCGTGGTGTTTTTTGTCGCACTGCCTCTTTGTCTTGGTATTGCTTTGGCATCAGGAGCGCCTTTATTCTCTGGCATTATTGCCGGTATTGTCGGTGGTATTTTGGTCGGTATGGCCAGTGGATCGACGCTGGGGGTTAGTGGTCCTGCTGCTGGGCTTGCGGTGATTGTGTTTACTGCCATCAGCTCTTTAGGCTCTTGGAATGTATTTTTATTGGCGGTGGTTTTAGCCGGCGTCATACAGCTGATTCTGGGCTTTGCAAAAGCGGGTTTTATTGCCTATTTCTTTCCATCCTCAGTGATTAAGGGCATGTTAACCGGCATCGGCTTATTGATTATTTTGAAGCAAATCCCTCATGCATTGGGCTATGACAAAGATAGCGAAGGGGATTTTGAGTTTTTTCAGATGGATGGTGAAAATACCCTAACCTCTCTTGCTAGTGCTTTTGATTCCTTTACTGAAGGGGCGGTGTTGATTTCGCTGCTTTCCCTGATAATCCTTATTCTTTGGGATACAGTATTAATTAAAAAACATAAACTGTTTCAATTGATACAGGGGCCGATTGTTGTAGTTTTGCTAGGCATTGCGCTGAATATGCTTTTTCAGAGCGGCGTGTTGAATTTTTCTTTGGCTGTGGATCAGGTGGTAAGTCTTCCTGTGCCAGAAAGTCTTGCTGGTTTTTTAAGTCAATTTACCTTTCCCGATTTTTCCGCGATTACTCGGGTAGAAGTTTGGGAAGTTGCTGTGGTTATGGCGATTGTTGCTAGCTTAGAAACTTTATTATGTGTCGAGGCTACGGATAAGTTAGACCCCTATAAACGGGTTACCCCAACTAACCGCGAATTAAAAGCACAAGGTTTGGGTAATATTGTTTCTGGATTGATTGGTGGCTTACCTGTGACCCAAGTGATTGTGCGCAGCTCGGCTAATATTGCTTTTGGTGGAAAAACCAAACTGTCTGCGATACTGCACGGGGTTTTTTTATTAATTAGTGCGTTTAGTATTGCTGGATTATTGAACATGATTCCGCTGGCGAGCCTTGCGGCTATTTTACTGATTGTTGGTTATAAACTGGCAAAACCGGCTCTGTTCAAGCAAATGTATCAATTGGGTTGGGAGCAGTTTCTGCCTTTTTTCGCAACAGTGATGGGGATTTTAATAACTGATTTATTGATGGGAATTGCTATCGGTATGTTTTTCGGCATATTTAACAGCCTCTATCACAGTTATCGTAATTCACATTATATGAATGACCTTATTAGTTCAGAGCATGGGCATAAAGTGCATCATTTAGTGTTAGCAGAAGAAGTGTCGTTTTTTAATAAGGCAAGCATATTGACTGCATTGAATAATATTCCTAAGGATTCAACCGTGATTATTGATTGCTCAAAAACTAAATCCATTGACTATGATGTGATTGAGATTATTAAAAATTACAGAAGTAATGCAGAAACTAAAAATATAACAGTTGAAACCATAAATTTTATTGAGTCCACTACAGCATAGGAAAACAGATGAAAACCTTAACCAAAGAAATGCAAGCCGCTATTACCCCAAAAATGGCATTAGACTTATTAAAAGAAGGTAATAAGCGCTTTATTAACAATATGAAAGTGAACCGTAATTTGTTGCAACAGGCGAATGAAACGTCAGATGGGCAGCACCCCTTTGCCGTGATTTTAAGCTGTATTGATTCGCGTACTTCAGCTGAGCTTATTTTTGATCAGGGCTTAGGTGATATATTCAGTGTGCGCATTGCCGGAAATATTATTAATGAAGATATTTTAGGGAGCATGGAGTTTGGCTGTAAAGTTGCGGGATCTAAAATTATTGTGGTCTTAGGCCATAGTAAATGTGGTGCGGTAAAAGGGGCTTGTGATCATGTGGAAATGGGTAATTTAACGGCTTTATTAAGTAAATTACAGCCTGCTGTTTATGATGAAAAAACGGTGACTGACAACCGCAATTCCGGTAATGAAGAATTTGTCGAAAAAGTAGCCGCTATTAATGTACGGCGCACCGTACAGGCGATTATGCAGCGTAGCCCGATTTTAAAGGAAATGATTGAAAGTGGCGCAATTGGTATTGTTGGTGGGCATCACGATATCAGCACCGGCGAAGTTATTTTTTATGAGGATACCTTAATGTAACTGAGCTGTGTTAGGGTCTAGCGCTGACTAATGAGTTAGACCAATCCCAATAAATATATATTTTGTAGGTTAGGCACAGCTTAAGCGTGCCTAACTTAGGAATACGCATGAAATAACGTTAACAGGAGTAAAAAAGCTTTAGCTTTTTTTGTCAAACACAGCAAGCTATTGGGTTCTTTTTACTAAATGTTGACGTTAATAAATGCTCATTCCTTAATTGCGTTAGACCTTATTTAGCGCAACAAGGTAATGGTTTTGTCAAAGTGATATTAAAGTAAAAATATTATTGTGGTATTAAACCTTAATTTGATTTTATAGGCTTTGAGCTTAAATGAACGACACTATTGTTTCTGCACATACTCCCTTACACAAGCATATTGTTTGGGCGCTATTTGATTATTTGCTGTCTGAAATGGGCAGTTCTGCACATGAAAAAGGCTTACGCCATGATCATAAGTTAGCGGAAGGTAATTTATTTCAAAGTCTCAGTGAAACAGCGGGTAATTTAGGTTTAGTGGTGGGTGAGTTCACCGCAACGATTGAGCAGGCGGTTTTGGCATCGGGTAATTTAACGCCTTTGATTATGCCCTTTGATAATGAAGCTTGGTTCGTTTTGTCAGGTTTTAGTCGAGGGCGGATTAAAGTGGCCTTGATCAAAGAAAACGATGTGGAAATTCGCCTGTTGAAAATTGATCAACTGAGCAAATTATTACAAATGAAGCCAGAACAATTAATCGAATGGTATAGCGTTGAACTAAAGTCGCCTATGGGTGATGCTGCGACTCAGCATGATGAACATCATTTGCCGCCTTTGCAGCGATTATTTGCCATGATGAAAGTAGAAAAAACGGATTTGTGGCGCGTTGTTTTGCTCGCCTTGGCTTCTGGCATTCTCAGTTTAGCCACTCCAGTAGCGGTGCAATCTCTGGTCAATACAGTAGCTCTGGGTAATATGCAGCAGCCACTGGTGGTGTTGTCGCTGATGTTATTTATCTTTTTGGTTTTTTATGGTCTCGTGTCAATTTTACAATCGTATATTGTAGAGTTGATGCAGCGCAGAGTCTTTGTACGCATGGCGGCTGACTTATCCTTTCGATTACCGAAAGTTGAGTGGCAGATTTATGATAATAAAAATGGGGTCGAACTGGTTAACCGTTTTTTTGATGTGCTCACAGTACAAAAAGCAGGGGCTTTTTTAATACTAGAGGGTTTGTCTACGGCACTTCAGGGAGGTATCGGCTTGCTGGTATTGGCTGCGTATCATCCCTTGTTAATGTTGTTTGATTTGCTGGTTATTATCTGGTTAGGAATGATTGTTTTTGTGCAGGGGCGCAAGGGTGTTAGTACTGCGATTGATGAATCGATTAGTAAGTATTCGGTTGTTGCCTGGTTGGAAACACTGGCGAGAAATGGTCAAATCTTTAAGTTTTCTGGTGGTCCTGAATTAGCACGAGAGCGTACTGATAAACTGACCTATGATTATCTTAGTGCACGCAAAAGACACTACCGTATTTTAATTAAGCAACATATTAGTTTATATGCGCTGTATGCAATTGCTAGTACCGCAATATTGACTGTTGGTGGCATTTTAGTGATGGATGGTCAGCTTAGTTTAGGGCAATTAGTTGCTGCTGAAATTATTGTTTCAGGTATTTTATTGGCGTTTTCCAAGCTTAAAAAACATTTAGAAAGTTATTATGACCTGATGGCGGGGGTTGACAAGCTCGGGCATTTACTGGATTTACCATTAGAACGTGAAAATGGCGAGGTGATTACTTATAAAGAGCCTGTCGCTGTGAGTGCTTATGATTTGGCGTTTAATTATCCGAATCACCCGGTGTCTATGCAGGCGCTTAATTTTGTCATTGAACCGGGTGAAAAAGTGGCTTTATATGGCGAGGTAGGTAGTGGTAAATCAACCTTAACAGGCTTATTAACTGGGCTACGTTCGCCGAGTACAGGGCGTATTGAAATCAATCACATCGATATTCGCGAACTACAATTAGATAACTTGCGTCAGCATATTGCGGTGATTGGCTGTAATGAAATGATTGAGGATAGTATTCTGGAAAATATCCGTTTAGGTCGCCCAGAAATTAGTGTGACTGATGTTCGGGAGGTTTTAAAGCGTTTAAACCTGATGTTTGAACTGGATCATATTCCAGAAGGTATTTACACCCAGCTGAGTTTGACCGGTTCGCCTTTATCGACCACGCAAATTAGAAAATTATTGATTGCACGGGCTATTGTAGGACAGCCGCGTTTGATTATTATCGATAGTTTACTCGATGAATGGCAACATTTTAGTCATAGTGAAGCGAAAGATGTTTTATTTGACCCCAATGCAGGTTGGACTTTATTGGTACTGACCTGCTCTAAAACGATTGCTCACTATTGTCAGCGCAGCATCCAATTACCTGGTCAAAATTCATGATGCTTAATTCAAATAACTTATCGGTTATGAGTGCCAGCCAAACGCCGAATATTGTCGGCAAACTGGTGAACTATTTTGCTTGGCTATTTATTTTGTTACCGATTTTTAGCTTATTTTTGCCTTGGCAACAAAATATCAATGGTAATGGCTATATTTCAGCTTTTGCGCCCGCCGGACGGCAGCAAACCATACAATCGCCAGTCTCAGGACGTATTGAGCAATGGCATGTCAAGGAGGGCACTAAAGTTAAAAAAGGCGACTTATTACTCGAAGTCGGCGATATTGACCCACAATTACCCGCGCGTTTGCAACTACAGCGTGAGGCAGTTCAGGCTAAATTAGCCGCTAAGCAGCAAGAGTTTGAGGCCTATCAAATACAAATCGAACGCTTAGAAACAGTACGTGATATGAAGGTCGCCACAGCCCAATATAAGCGGGATATGGCGGGACAAAAAATGCGCTCTGCTGCTGAAAGTCTTGCAGCGGCTAAAGCAAGTTATGCCACAGCTGATCAGCAGCAACAAAGGTTGCAACGACTACTGAATGACGGTTTAGTTTCGCAACGTGATTTTGAGCTGGCAGAGCGTGATGCAATTATCAGCAAGCGCTCATTGAACAGTGCGCAAGCTAATTTACAATCGGCACAAGCAGAGCAAGGTAGTGCAGCAGCCGATATTCATCAGTTTCGCGCAGACGCTCAGGCGAAAATTGATTCAGCCAATGCAGTATTGAATAAAATACGTAGTGAGCTCGAAGATATTCGTAATAGTCTTATTAAAAATGATCTCAGCATTGCCCGACAAAGTGCGCAAAAAATTAATGCACCGCAAGATGGCACCGTTTTACGTTTATTAAAAAATCCTCAGGGAGATATTATTAAGCAAGGTGATGCTTTACTTGTGTTAGTGCCCGATAGTAGTTACCGCGCTGTTGAAGTTTGGGTTTCGGGCAACGATGCGCCTTTGATTTTACCGGGTCATCATGTGCGCTTAATGTTTGAAGGCTGGCCGGCGGTGCAATTTGTGGGTTGGCCGGAAGTGGCGGTGGGTACTTTTGGTGGCACGGTGGCGTTTGTTGATGCCAGTGATAACGGTAAGGGTAAATTTCGCGTGTTAATTGTCCCCGATGAAAGCGACCATTTATGGCCTTCTGCACGCTTTTTGCGTCAGGGTGGCAAAGTAAAAGCCTGGATTCTATTAGAGGAAGTGAGTATTGGTTTTGAAATCTGGCGACAACTGAATGGCTTTCCGCCGATGTTGACTCCAGAACATCCGAACCAGGATTTAAGCCGTAAATCGACTTATAAATAATGCTGGGCTTGCTACTTAACATAGGATGGCAGTTTTGAAAACACTACGCAGGAGCACGATAGCTTTAGCTATTACTAACTCGGAAATAGCTAAAGCTATTTCATTGCTATTATTTTTCCCGCTTTTATTGTCCGGTTGCGCGGCTTATTTTGATACCGCGCCTAAGCCGGAATTAGTGGATAAAGTGGCTCAGCGTTTGCAGGATGAAGAAAGTTTAGCGTTAAGCACACTTGCTACGAAACTCCCGCAAACACTGGAAGCGGCGATCACTGAAAGCGAAACTAAGAGAGCGAAGTTAAAGCTGGATTTACCCACTATAACAACACCGCAAAGCGCAATAAAGCCACCTGAAACGCATCGGCAATTATCTATTGCGGAAGCACGAGGACTGGCATTAAGTAATAATCTGGATTTAAAAATCGCGTTAGTTGAGCCAAGTATCGCGGCTACTTATGTAGGTGAAGAGCAAGCGAAATTCGATGACCTGATTTTTGCCAATGTTAAATATGCCAATAAAGACACGCCGCAATTAGATGGTGATGTCGTCAGTTTTAAAACTGTTGACCCTGATTCTCCGTTAAAGGGTGAAATTGCTAAACTTAATTTATTGCCGCAATCGACCGAGCAGTTAGATTTTGCAGTGGGCGTTGTAGTGCCTTTGCGCACCGGCGGTAAAGTGACTATCAGCAGTCCATTTAATTTAAAACAAACCGATTTATACCTGCCCTCAGAGCAGTATCTTGCCGGGGTACGCTTTTCTATTAGCCAGCCGTTGCTGCGTAATGCCGGTATTGATAATAATGTGGCCGGTATTCGTATTGCCCGTTATGAACAAAGCATAGTGGATTTAAAAACGCGTTTACAAAGTATTCGCGTATTGGCGGCGATTGATAAAGCCTATTGGGCACTCTATGTAGCTTGGGAAGAGCTGGAAATTCAGCAGCAACAATACCAGCTTGCCGAACAAAACTTAGCGATGGTTAGGCGGCGGGTTAAAGCAGGGTTAACTGCCAAGATTGAGATTAATCGCGCTGAAATAGGCATTGCGGAGCGCATGACCAGCTTGATTGTGGCGAAAACTAAGCTCAAAACTACGCAGCGCAAACTCCTATTATTACTCAATGACCCGCGCTATGACTTAGATAGCCGCATCGTCATTAATACCACGACCGCGCCTACCTTGCTTAATTTTGCATTCAATCGTAACTCCCTGGTAGAAAAAGCCTTAGCCGGTCGTCTGGAGTTGCTGGAAATGGAGCTAAAACTCGCCGCAGATGCCACTAAAATTGATTATTTAGAAAACCAGACCTTGCCGCTGTTTATGCTTGATTATAGCTATGGCAAACAGGGGCGCAGTGATGATTTAGGCAACGCCTATGCCGATTCATTTAGTGGTCAATATGATAATTGGGCAGTGGGCTTAAAAATGGAAATTCCTTTAACTAATGAACTGCGCCGTTCACGACTCTCAAGAGCGGTACAGCAACGCTTACAAAGACTGACCACACAAGAGTTGAAAATCCTGACCGTGCGCCGCGAAATTTATGATGCCCTCGATCAGGTCGCGCAAAACTGGCAGTTGATTATTGCTAATCGGCAAAGTGTGGTGCTGGCAGGGGCTAATTACACCGCTGAACTTAAGCAATTTAATGAAGGCTTGCGCACTATGACGGAAGTGCTAGGGACATTAACAAAATTGGGCAGTGCCCAAATTAAAGAAATTAAAGCGATAGCAGATTATCAGGTGGCATTGATTGATTTGGCTTATGCAACAGGAACTTTGTTAGGGTATGGTCGGGTTGATATCGGCGAGTCTGAGAGCGAGCAAATGACCGGAGTTAAATAGCTTTAGCTATTTTTGGTTGGTTCGTTTTTTTATTCCAAATCCAGATCTTGGCAATAAGTAGTTTTTTAAAAATCGAGCACTGCGTATTGGGTGTGTTACAGCATTTACTTTTTTACCTATAAATCCTCTTATTATGAATAAAAAATCACTTAACTTTGCTTTATTAAATGTATTATTGTTCTTTCCTGTCATTGCGTTTAGTGTCGAGTTAGGCCATGAACGGCTCGATTTAACGACACATTTATCCGGCTATTTGGTGCTGCTGATTTTTATGCTTGCCTATGTGCTGGTGATTTTTGAAGAAAAGCTGCATTTACATAAATCGAAACCTGTTTTGGTTGCTGCGGGTATCATTTGGGCAATTATTGCTTACGTGTATAAAATCCACGGTCTAAGCGCAGTCGCACGGGCTGCGCTAGAGCATAATTTTCTGGAATATACTGAGTTGTTCTTTTTTCTCTTGGTTGCCATGACCTATATTAGCGCCATGGTAGAGCGTGATGTTTTTGAGGCTTTGCACTTTAAATTGGTTTCTCGGAATTACAGCTATCGGCAACTGTTTTGGATTACTGGTTTACTGGCATTTTTTATATCACCGGTTGCCGATAATCTGACCACAGCGCTGATTATGTGTACCGTGGTTTTAACGGTGGGTGCGGCTAGACCGGATTTTATTGCTATTGCCTGTGTTAATATTGTGGTTGCTGCGAATGCAGGCGGCGCATTTAGTCCGTTTGGCGATATTACAACGCTGATGGTGTGGCAAAAAGGTATTTTAGACTTCATGAGTTTCTTTCAGTTATTTATACCTTCTGTGCTTAATTTTATTGTACCTGCGGCAATTATGCATTATTACTTACCTAACGATAATCCAAGCTTGCCTGAAGAAGCGAGTGCGACTATCAAACATGGAGGTATAACGATTATTTTCTTATTTTTAGCCACCATTGGCAGCTCTATTTTCTTTCATCAATTCCTGCATTTGCCACCCGCTATAGGCATGCTCATGGGGTTGGGTTATTTAAAAATATTTGGCTATTACCTGCGTTTAAAATTTAGAAAAGAAGATTCCTCTTTTGATTCGGTGCCAGGTTCTCAGTCAGCAGGTAGTGCATTTGATGTCTTCAGCCATATTGCCAAATCAGAGTGGGACACCTTGTTTTTCTTTTATGGCATCATTATGGCGGTTGGTGGTATCGGGTTTATGGGCTATTTGTCGGTAACTTCAGAGTTTATGTATGGTGAATTAGGCGCAACGACAGCTAATATATTAGTCAGAGTTGCATCCGCCTTGATTGATAATATTCCGGTTATGTTTGCTATATTAACAATGAATCCCGACATGTCAGAAACGCAATGGTTATTAGTGACATTAACCGCTGGAACAGGCGGAAGTTTATTATCTATAGGCTCGGCGGCGGGTGTTGCTTTGATGGGGCAGGCAAAAGGCTTGTATACGTTTTCCAGCCATTTAAAATGGCTGCCGGCTATTGCGCTGGGTTATTTTTCCAGTATCTATGCGCATTTATTGATTAATTCTTAGTTTTAAATCAATTAGGACTTTTAAATGAATTTTGCATTCAATGATATTTTTACCGAAATAGCGGCTTTATTATTTTTAGCGGCTATTTTTGGCGCGCTTGGTCTGCGTTTAAAACAGCCATTGATTGTGTCTTTTATTGCTCTAGGAATCTTTGTCGGTCCATCCGGTTTAGAGTTAGTCAGTGCTAACGACCAGATTGATTTACTGGCTAAATTAGGCATTGCTTTATTGCTATTTGTCGTCGGGCTCAGGCTGGATATGCATATTATCCGTACGATGGGGCCGGTGGCTTTGGCTACTGGGTTAGGGCAGGTGTTTTTTACTTCGGTGTTTGGTTATTTAATTGCCATTGCCTTGGGTATGACGCGGGTGGGAGCGGTTTATGTTGCTGTCGCCTTAACCTTTTCCAGTACCATTATCATTGTTAAACTGTTATCCGATAAGCGTGAAGTTGATGCACTACATGGGCGTATTGCATTGGGTTTTTTGATTGTCCAAGATATTGTAGTCGTGTTAGTGATGATTGGTTTAACGGCTTTTGGTCAGGGCGGTGATTTTGATTCACTGCAAAATGAAGCATTAAAAGTTTTGGTCAATGGCTCGGGGCTGATATTGGTCATTATGTTGTTAATGCGTTATGTACTGCCTTATCTTTTACGCTTGCTGGCAAAGTCACAAGAGTTGTTGCTACTGTTTGCTATTGCCTGGGCAGTCTCATTAGCAACTATTGGTGTGATGCTGGGTTTTAGTAAAGAAGTGGGTGCATTTCTGGCGGGTATCTCTATCGCTTCTTCTCCGTATAAAGATCTGATTGCAGCACGTATGGTCGGTTTGCGTGATTTCCTATTATTATTTTTCTTTATTGATCTGGGCGCGCAAATGGATTTGTCGATGATTGGTGAGCAATTAACGCCAGCATTGATTTTTTCGGTGTTTGTCTTGATTGGTAACCCTTTAATTGTCATGGTGATTATGGGCTATTTAGGTTATCGCAAACGGACGGGTTTTTTGGCGGGTTTAACAGTTGCGCAAATCAGTGAGTTCTCTTTAATTCTAGGCGCATTAGGCGTTAAGTTAGGGCATATTGCGCCACAAACTTTAGGTGTAATTACCTTGGTTGGTGTCATTACCATCAGTATTTCCACTTATATGATTATTTATTCGCATCAGTTGTATGAGAAATTAGCCCCTTGGATGGGTATTTTTGAGCGGAAAATTGCGCATAGAGAGTTACACGAAGATGCCAGTAGCATCGATACTCGGGCCAATGTTATTTTAATTGGCATGGGGCGCTTTGGTAATGGGATTGCAGCTGTTTTAAGAGCAAATCATTTTCGCTTACACAGTATAGATTTTAACCCTGATGTGGTTCATAAAGGCGACCGATCAGGGCATACAGTACATTATGGCGATGCGGAAGATCCGGAATTTATCAGCACCTTACCTCTAACTCATGTAAAGTGGATTATTAGTACTTCTGAAGATCCCCATGTCAGTTTGTCATTATTGCATGGCTTGAAAGGACAAGATTTTCAGGGAAAAGTTGTGGTCACAGCACATACTCATGCGCTTGCTGATAAACTAAAAATAGCGGGCGCTGATTTGGTTTTGATTCCTTATGAGGATGCAGGTAAAGGTGCTGCGGCACTTATTATGGGTATGTCGTAGCTTTATACAAAAAACAAATTATTTGTTTAAGAATAAATGACGAACTTAGGATAAGAGCAATGGCTAATGTAGTAAGTAAACTTGGGCAGGAGTAAAAAAGCTTTAGCTTTTTTCATCAGACACAGCAATAGCTAAAGCGATTGCACTCCTTATCCAATGTTAAGGTTAATAAATACTCATCCCTAAAGTAGGTTATTGATTATGTTCACTATTAAAATACATATCAATTTCTCTTTTCTCTAGCTTAATTTATTGCGTATTCCTTTAGAACGTATAGGTTTTTTCATACAACGCAGGATATGAACTTATGATAATGCAATGGCTTACCGACATAAGGGCTTTACTTAATACAACTTACCAATGCTTATCTCAGCCACAAATATGGCCTTGGCTGGTGATAGTGTTGGCTATTTTATTAGGTATCCTTTCCGCATGGATTACCTGGCATATTCTGCAAAAGCAAGCAACAAGGCAGGAGAATAAGCAAGAAGCCGGGGATAAACTTGCCTGGCATAGTTTTAGTGTTGAGCAAGTATTGGCAGAATTAAAGGTGTCTGCCCAAGGGCTATCGCAAGAGGAGGTGAGTGAGCGTGAGCGTCAATATGGTCTTAATCAATTACCCGAAGTAAAACCCCGTAGTGCTTTATTACGCTTTCTAAGTCAGTTTCATAATCTGATTATTTATGTTTTGTTAGGTACTGCGGTTATTACTTTGGTGCTGGGGCATTTATTGGATAGTGGTGTCATCTTTGGTGTGGTTATTATTAATGCGCTCATTGGTTTTATTCAGGAAGGTAAAGCGGAAGATGCTTTGCAAGCCATTCGCAATATGCTTTCACCTCAAGCTTCGGTATTACGTGATGCCAAGCAAATAGCTATCGCAGCAGAACAGTTAGTGCCAGGCGATATTGTCAGTTTACAGTCGGGCGATAAAGTGCCGGCAGATTTACGCTTATTAAAATGTAAAAATTTCCGTGTACAGGAAGCGGTATTAACGGGTGAGTCAGTGCCTGTTGAAAAGCAAACGGATCCCGTTGAAAAAAATGCGGAATTGGGTGATCGCTTATCTATGGTGTACTCCGGTACTTTAATTAGTAGCGGTCAAGCAACCGGTGTTGTGGTTGCCACCGGAATTAATACCGAAATCGGACTGATCAGTGCCTTGGTGGCTAAAGTTGAAACACTGATTACACCGTTACTGAAACAAGTTACACAATTTGGTCGCTGGTTAACCAGTGCAATTCTAGTATTAGCGACAGCGACTTTTTTCTTTGGTCATTATTATCGCGGTTACGAATTTACCGAAATGTTTATGGCTGCCGTTGGTCTTGCCATTGCTGCGATACCGGAAGGTTTACCGGCTATTATGTCCATTACTTTGGCAATTGGCGTGCAGCGTATGGCCAAACGTCATGCGATTATTCGCCGCTTGCCGGCGGTAGAAACCTTAGGCTCGGTAACGGTGATCTGTTCGGATAAAACGGGCACACTGACTTGTAATGAGATGACCGTGGCATCGGTGCTCAGTTCAGATCATCTTTATGCTGTTAGTGGCATTGGCTATAACCCACATGGTAATTTTCAGCTTGAACAACAGGATATTAATCCCGTTGACTTCCCAGTTCTAGCCGAATTGGCGCGCGCGGCATTATTATGCAACGATGCCGCTCTGCATGAAAAGCAAGGAGACTGGAGTTTACATGGCGACCCTACCGAAGGTGCTTTATTGGCCATGGCATTGAAAGCCGGCCTGGAAATTCACCTAGAGCAGGAGAAGTGGCCGCGTACTGATGTTATTCCGTTTGAATCAGAGCACCGCTTTATGGCAACCTTGCATCATGATCATAGTGGACACGGTTTTACCTATATTAAAGGTGCGCCGGAAAGAGTGTTGGCCATGTGTACCCACCAACGTGATGGCGGTGAAGATACTTTATTAAAGCGTGATTACTGGACGCAACAAATGCAACTTATGGCACAGCAGGGGCTGCGACTATTGGCTATTGCGATGAAAACTGAGGACAGTCAACAGCGTAATCTGACTTTTTCCGATCTGGAAACTGGGCTGACTTTATTGGGCATTGTGGGCATGATAGATCCGCCCAGAGAGGAAGCGATTGTTGCCGTGCAGCAATGCCAGGCGGCAGGTATTGAAGTCAAAATGATTACTGGAGATCATGCAGATACGGCAGCCGCTATTGGTGTGCAATTGGGATTGATTGCTCAAGGTGCTGAGGTATTATCTGGGCATGAAATTGAAGTCTTGTCGGATGAAGAATTACAGCAAGCTGTGAGTAACATTAATATCTTTGCCCGTTCTAGCCCGGAGCATAAATTACGTCTGGTTAAGGCCATGCAAGCGAATGGTCATATTGTTGCCATGACAGGGGATGGGGTTAATGATGCTCCGGCTTTAAAGCGTGCTGATGTCGGTACCGCAATGGGACTTAAAGGCACTGAAGCTGCTAAAGAGGCGACCGAAATGGTGTTAGCGGATGATAATTTTGCGTCTTTGGCACATGCGGTATTGGAAGGCCGTACCGTTTACGATAACCTGAAAAAAGCGATTTTATTTATTCTGCCCACCAATGGCGGCGAGGCGCTGGTGATTATGGCGGCTATTATGATGGGTAGAATGTTGCCGATAACGCCTGTGCAGATTCTTTGGGTGAATATGATTACTGCTGTGACACTTGCCTTGACGCTGGCTTTTGAGCCCTCAGAAGCCGATGTGATGCAGCGACCGCCACGAAACGCTAAAGAGCCCTTGCTCACTGGCCAGCTTATCTGGCGTATTGTGTTTGTTGCTATGATTATTGTTGTAGGTACTTTTGGCTTGTTTTTGTGGGAGCGTACGCATGGTGAAACGATAGAGCATGCACGTACCGTGGCCGTGAATACCTTAGTGATGTTTGAGATTTTCTATTTATTTAATTCACGCAAAATTGAGGCGTCTATTTTTAATTTCGAAGGTATTTTTGGCAATCGCTATGCTTTGTTAGCGGTCGTGTTGTTATTAATCTTTCAGCTTGCTTTTACTTATCTGCAAGTGATGCAGCGTTTATTTGGTACAGTGCCACTAAATTTGGATCATTGGTTATTAATTACCTTGATTGCCTTTTCGGTGTTGCCGCTGGTGGAAATTGAAAAGTGGGTAATGCGTAAAGTGAAGAAAGCGCGAGTAAGGAATAAGACTTTAATAACTTGAACAGGAGTAAAAAAGCTTTAGCTTTTTTCGTCAGACACAGTAATAGCTAAAGCTATTGGACTCCTTATTAAATGTCGAAGTTAATAAATCTTCATTCCTAAGTTAGTATAATATTTAAATATCGTTTGTTAGAATGTGGTTTTAAAATGTTTTTAATCATCTAGTGATACAGGTGTTTTAAAATCGGCTGGTTTAATGGCTAGTACCGAGCAGTCGAGACGATTAAGAATAGTTTCTGCGGTATTGCCCATAAAAAAGCCAGAAATTCCAGTGCGTGCGACCGTACCCATGACCACAAGGTCTATATCAAGTTGTTTTGCTAGATTTGGAATCTCATCGCGAGCTGAGCCTTTGATCATGTGTGCTTTGAACGGTATAGGTTTGCCCTGATTGACTAAGGGAATGACCTGGTCGAGTAGCTGTTGTAAATTGTGTTTCTGTTGTTGCCGTGTTTCTTCAACATAAGCAAGCACTTCAGTCTCTTGGATTGGTATTGCGGAACTGCGCATGATGCCTTCACCAATAGCATCCCAGACATTAATAATATGTAATTGAGATGAGTCGATTTCGGCCAGAGAACCTGCTATTTTAAGAATATCGACATTGAGCTTATGCCGCGTTATTAACTCATCGCTGGGGTAATCTTCTTCATTAGCAATATCTACTGCGGCCAAAATTTTTGGATATTTTTGGGTGGCTTTAGGTTTTACCAGCCAAACAGGGCAAGGACACTTGCGTAATAAATGCATATCATCACTGCCAAAGACGCGATCAAGTAAATCTTCACTTTCCGCTGACTTAATAATAAGATCATGATTATTGCGTAAGACTTCATGAATAATTTCTAAAAAAGGCGTGCCAATAAGTATTTTTGTCGTGAATTGCAGATTTTTAGCCCAAGGTTTAACTTGTGTTTGTAAGTCTTTTTCTTGCTCATCAATAAGCGTCGATACTAAGGCGTCAGAAATCAGTAATTTTTGCTGTAATTTTATCGTCGGGATTTTTTCGATGACTTTTACAATGGTAAGAGACGCTTGATTGGTGGCGGCTAAATCTGTTGCTCGTTGTAAAACAGTTTTATTTTCTGAACCGGCAGTGATGATACATAGTATATTTTTAAATCGGTGCATAATTAGGTCTCTGTTAAGGTGTATAAAGTAACTTCTTATTACTGTGCGGAAAAGAACGTTATCCCCGAAGTTTTTATCGGGGATCTATTGTGTTGCAACCTAGATTCCTGCCAACAGCCCCCAGGAATGAGGTCTATTGCTGATGAGACGTTACCCTGTAAATAAACACCCTGTTAATGTGATTATTGGACTAGAATTATAAGCAGTTAATTTAAAAGGAGCGAGATAATATGAGTTACCAATATATTCGTTTTTTCGATGAAATCGGGATTGCCGATATTCCCTTGGTTGGTGGTAAGAATGCCTCTTTGGGAGAAATGTACCAGAAACTAGGCGGGCAGGGCGTTCAAGTACCCAATGGATTTGCTATTACTGCAGAGGCTTATCGCTATATTCTTGAAGCGAGCAATAGCTGGGATGCCTTGCATGAAGCGCTTGATGAATTACAAGCGCATGATGTTACAAGTTTGGCGCGTTGCGCTAAAAAAGCGCGTGAGATTGTCTATGCCGCAGGTATACCGCAAGATTTGCAAGACGAGATTATTACCGCTTATCAACAATTACAAGCGCAATACGGCGAGGGACTGAGCTTGGCTGTAAGAAGTTCTGCAACGGCTGAAGATTTACCCACGGCCAGTTTTGCTGGCCAGCAAGATACTTATTTGAATGTTGATGGTGCTGCGGCTTTATTAGAGTCTTGTCGTCGTTGTTTTGCCAGTTTATTTACTGACCGTGCGATTCATTATCGTGTCGATCAGGGCTTTGATCATTTTAGTGTGGCGCTCTCGATTGGCGTGATGAAAATGGTACGTTCTGATTTAGCCAGCAGTGGCGTGATGTTTTCTTTAGATACCGAATCGGGCTTTCGTGATGTGGTGTTTATCACCGGCGCTTATGGCTTGGGCGAAAATGTCGTACAAGGCTTGGTTGATCCTGATGAGTTTTATGTACATAAACCCACTTTTATGCAAGGTTCGCGTTGTATTTTAAGGCGTTTACTCGGGCCTAAAAAAATCAAAATGGTTTACAGTCAAGGCACAACCCGTGAGGCGACGAAAAATATTGTTACCTCAGAAAAAGAACGCCAACAGTTTTGTATTTCTGATGCCGATGCACTGACCTTGGCGGATTATGCGATTAAGATTGAGCAGTTGTACAGTGAGATAGCCGGAGAAAACCGCCCTATGGATATGGAATGGGCTAAAGATGGTTTGGATGGCGAACTGTATATTGTTCAAGCGCGCCCTGAAACGGTGAATTCACAAAAACAAGGCTTGTTGCTGGAAGAGTATAAATTACAAGGCAGTGCCGAGATTGCAGCCACAGGTCATGCAGTTGGTGGGAAAATTGCCCAAGGTGTCGCGCATGTGATTAGCAGCACTGCACATTTATCCGAATTTAAAGCCGGAGAAGTGTTAATTGCTGATACCACCTCGCCAGATTGGGAACCGATTATGAAAATTGCCTCAGCGATTGTGACTAATCGGGGCGGGCGCACTTGTCACGCGGCGATTATTGCTCGTGAACTAGGCATTCCAGCGGTGATTGGTTGTGATAATGCCACCGCGCAAATTAAAACCGGCGAACAACTGACTATTTCTTGTTCCTCGGGTGATACCGGTATCGTCTATCGTGGTGAAATTCCTTTTCAGGTTGAGTGTACCGACTTAAGCGAATTAGCGCGCCCGAAAACGCAATTAATGCTTAATTTAGGTAACCCTGATTTAGCGTTTAAAAGCAGCTTCTTGCCCAATGATGGCGTTGGTTTGGCGCGTATGGAATTTATTATTACCGAATATATTAAAGTGCACCCGATGGCTTTGTTGTATCCAGAAAAGGTAGCGAGTGATAAAGAGCGCCAAGAAATAGCACGTTTAGTACAGGGTTATAACAGTCCAACCGATTATTTTGTACAGCGATTATCGGAAGGGGTAGGGACGATTGCAGCTGCTTTTTACCCAAAACCTGTTGTGGTACGCATGTCCGATTTTAAATCTAATGAGTATGCGTCGTTGTTAGGTGGTAGCGGTTTTGAAGCAAAAGAAGAAAATCCGATGATTGGTTTTCGTGGTGCTTCGCGCTATACGCATCCCGCTTATCAAGAAGGTTTTGCTTTAGAATGCGCCGCGATGAAGCGGGTGCGTGATGATATGGGTTTGAATAATGTTATTTTAATGATTCCGTTTTGCCGCCGTGTTGATGAAGGTGAACGTGTTTTAGCTAAAATGGCAGAATGTGGCTTAAAACAAGGCGAGAATGGCTTAAAAATTTATGTCATGTGCGAAATTCCCAATAATGTTATTCAGGTTGATGAATTTGCCAAATTATTCGATGGTTTTTCGATTGGCTCAAATGATTTGACGCAATTAACGTTGGGCGTAGATCGCGATTCGCAAATTGTCGCCTTTGATTTTGATGAACGTGATCCGGGCGTAAAAGCGTTTCTTAAAATGGCGGTCGAGGGTGCGAAACGTAATGGCCGACATTCGGGTATTTGTGGGCAAGCGCCTTCAGATTATCCTGAAATGGCAGAGTTTTTGGTTGAGTGTGGTATTGAATCAATGAGCTTAACGCCGGATACGATTATTAAGACGACGATTAATGTTTTGGAGGTGGAAAAGCGTTTGGCGGAGTAGGGGGGATATTATCAATGGGCAATGCGTTTGCGTTGACAGGTAATTATCTAATAACTACCCTGTGTAGGTTTTGGGTTGGTGTTTTTTCAACCCAACATTTACCACGTAATACGTTGGGTTACGAAAAGATGTAACCCAATCGACGCAGCTTAACGGTGACATAGCCAAAATCAAAGACCTGACCCCAGTTTTGTGCGGTCAGATTCATCCAGTACCAGCGTTCCCCCTGTGATGCCATGCTGCTTTAATATCAGCGTTACGCTGGCTAATAACAGCCAATGCCAGTCAATTTTTGCACAGCGAAACATCCATGATAACGCGGCAACTTTATGTTTTCCTAAGCTTGCGCGCTCAAACTTTGCCCAACAAATCGTGTTGGTTAACAAGATAGCCGTCAAACAAAAACCTAACCAATGCTGCTGTAACAACGTTAGCTTGGCGTTAGGCTTGAGTTCTCCTAATGCGCTGTTCAAATCGGTTACAAAGGTTTTTACAAAATCTGCGGACCTTGAATTAACATCTTACTGAAATACGACAGTTATCACCTATACAAAAAAACTGGTAAATTATGATTTTTGAAATAGAGAATGTTTATTTAATATTCAATAACTTATAAAAAAATATTGACACCAGTTCTGAAATCGATATTTCGTCTGTACGCCATTGATACCAATGGTTTTGACAACCTTTCTTTTGGTTAATTAACACCATAAAGGTACTCAGGTTCTGCGCTGACCCTATAATACTAGAATGGGGCGACTCGTTTTTATTTTGGTACCGACTTAAAGGCGAAGCCCGAAATGGGAATTGAAGTTTCTGATCCTTCGATTTCTTTAAACCAGCCTATACCTTCTTCGCATAATCCTACCAAAAGAAATTCAGATTTTTTGGCAAGTGGCAAAGGTACTTTTATGGGTACCGTTAAATTTGATCCAGGAATGATTGTAGCTGGCAATCGAAAGGTATAATCAGGTTGCCTGTGCGGTCGTTGCGCGTTGTGACTATCCACCCAATATAAGCTCAACATGATATGACTATTCTCGCCTGCATCCCATGAATAGGCTGTCGGATTGTGTATATGGATGTCTAGTAGAATTTCATCTTGCTGTTTGGATAAATCTTGAAATAGCTGGTAGGTCAATAAAACTTCCCTTGCATTTTGTGGTAACACTTTTAAGGTGTTTGTTAAGCTATAGGCAAGTTCCGATCGAATAACGTTGCACAAATAGGGTAAGTTATTTATCCTGAAATATTGACCATGAGAACCTGGAATAATCGAAGATTTGACTTCACGGTAGTATTTTATCCAAGCTGATTCTGGGTTGGCAAAATTCAAAAATGGATTATGGCTATGGCTGTTTTCACCGAATATTAATAGCACCCTTCCAGGATAAGGGATAGGTGGAACCTTTTCCATCAATAGCAAAACATTAACCGCTTTGCCTGCAAGCAGCAGTGAAGATGCTATGCTTAGTGCAATACGTGCTGCTTGACAGTTTCCGCCAATGGCACAACTACTAAAGCTGGTAAATTTTAGGATGGTTTTTGTGTATATTGCTGCAATCCAAAGCTCTAGCTCGGTAAGGTCGGGACGATCGAGATCAACTAATTGATTGAAGGATCGCATACCATAAAGCGGCTGATCTTCACCCAGCTCCTTAGCCATAGAGTCGAATTCAGCCGCCGAATTAAAGCACCAGAATAACGGTGGCTTTTCTCCTGTTTGATTATGTATACGAATGAGACCCTCATCATTAATCAAAGATCCTTTAGACTGATTCATTAACCGCTGTAAGTCACTTAAAATTTTAATGCACTGATTATCAAATTCAGAGTGAATAAGTTGCTTTTTAGGTACTGATAAGCTTTCTATTCTCTGCATTAGTTGATCCATCATCATTCGTGGTGATACTTCAGGCGTAATAATGTTGTCAGGCAGTTGCCCGTATTTTTTTTCCAGTGCCAACTCCAGCTCCAGCAAATTTAACGAGTCTCCCCCTGCATCAATAAAGCTTTGATTAGGGTTAATTGTTCGCTGTAGAACTGCTTCCCAGAGAGCGATGAGTTCTTCTAGTTCTGCTGACGCCCCAAGTTTATCGGCTGGCTTTTGTTGTTTGTGAAGCTCTCTAAGTGCATTTATGTCAATTTTAAAGTTAGCTAATAGAGGTAATGCTTTAAGCACAAAAATATTATGTGGACGTAAATAACTCGGTAGGTGTTTACTTACCATTGCCTTTAAGTCGCTTACTAACGTAGTTTGTTCAGCGGAAGACTGTACATATGCAGTAAGTAATATGTTAGATGCAGTTTCATCCGCTATAATTGCGACTTCATCAACGCAAGGATGAGATCGTAATACGGATTCAATTTCTGCTGGCTCAACCCGATATCCCCGTATTTTAAGCTGGCGGTCAGCGCGTCCCATAAACTCAAGGAGACCATCCTGTCTAATACGACCCAAATCACCGGTTCGAAAACAGCGTATATCAGATCGACTTACATCTGATGTAAATACACTCTTTGTAAGACTTTCATTGCGCCAATACCCCTGTGCTATAAAACGACTACAAACAATAATTTGTCCAATATCACCTATTGGCGTGTCGTTGCCATTACTGTTTATTAATCGAACTTCTCGATCTGCAATCGAATAGCCAACAGGTAATGTCGACTCGCTGAGTGGCCAATCTGAGGGTATAATCCAGTGACGATAAATAGTCGCGCACTCGGTGGAACCAATGCCTGTGTAGATAGTGCAGTCACTCGGTAAAGCTGCGCGTAATACCTTAATATCTTGCGAAAAAAGTTTGTCACCAGCAATATATGCTAGTCGTGCATGAGGGCAAAGCAGTTGATTTTGAGCCGCACGTATCAGGCTGCGCAAAACAGGTGGCATCGCATGTAAAATTGTAATTTTTTGCTTGTTTAAATTATTAACTGTTTTAGTAAGACCATCTTGTCTGATATTTGACATGCAAAGCACGGCTCCATTCAGTAATGAGCCATAAATATCTCGCAGTGCTCCATTTACACTTGGAGAATAAAGAAGGCTCAATCGATCTTTTGGTGTAATCCGAGCGATCTCACCATATTGCATAATATCATGTAACAAACCACGCTGTGTTTGCCAGACGCCTTTGGGTACGCCCGTTGAGCCAGAAGTATAAAGAATATAGGCAACTGAGTCTGCAACCGCACGCACCGCCATCTCTTTGCCTGGGATTAAATTATCTGGTGTTATGACAGAGATAAGTTCTTTTTGATTATGGTCATGCATAAGTTGTTCGAACAAACTTAAGTCTTGAACAATGATTTGTCGAGCGCCGCTTGCTTTTAATATTTGTTGCAAACGCAGAGTAGGAAAGTTGACATCCAACGGGACATAAGGACAACCAACAGAAAGTGCTCCTAGCATAGCAGCAACAAAATGTCTCCCCGTAGGCAGTAGTATTGCTACGCAATAATTCGGTTCAGTCTTAGATGTAATGACGTTAGCATAGCTTGCAACCAAATTTTGTAAATCATAATAGCTTATGCTTCCTTCTGAATCGATAATTGCTAATTGAGTATTTTGTTGGTCGCATATATTATTGAACCGCGTAATTACGGGGTGTTCTAAATCACATGGAAGAATAGGGTTTAATATGTTAAGGTTACTCATTACATAATTCTACAGGTTAAATCGTTATTTCTCTTGCTGCTGTAATGGCAGCGTGAATATTTTCTACGGGTGTATCAAGATATAAACAGCATCCTGCCCCTAAAAGAAAATTTATATGAGTCATACCTTGTCTCATGTTTAAAATAATTTTGCGAATATTGTCTGGAGTTTCATTGAGCATCTGTTCAGCACTAAGTCCAGTATTAATCATCTGTACATCATTTTTTTTAAAATAATCCAGAACTGAAGGATTGGATTCAATATCATAGTGCAATGCTTTCACTGGGTAGTCCATTATAAGCTGTAGTGGTCTAATAAACCAGGACACATCTAAAGACTGATTTATAATGTCATTAGAGGTGAATATGAGTAACGAAAACAAGCAAACAAAACCTAAGTACACACTAGAATTTAAACAGGATGCGGCAAAATTAGTTATTAAAAATGGATACACACGACAACGAGCTGCGGACCATTTAGGCGTTTCTTTAAGTGCCATGAGTCGCTGGGTAAAGGCTGAACAAGGCCCTGAAGAGAAAGCGACTAAAAATCATTCTGCATTAAATCTGAATGCACATGATGAATTGCTTCAATTACGTAAAGAAGTCGAACAATTGCGTATGGAGCGCGAAATATTAAAAAAGGCCGCAGTCTTCTTTGCGAAAGAAGCCGAATAAGATACGCATTTATTCGTGTGCAAGAGAAAACGTACCCTGTGAAAGTCCTGTGTCGCGTTATGAAAGTCAGTACCAGCGCCTATTATGCCTGGATTAATAGCCCTGATAGGCGAGATAGGATCAAGGAAGAAAATGAACTCAAAGAGAAGATTAAGCAGATTTTTTATGAAAACAAGCAAGTGTATGGAAGTCGACGCATATCAGATGTATTAAGCAAGCTCAATATTAAAGCAGGCCGTTATAAAGTAAGGCGGCTAATGGCTGAGCTTGGATTAAAGGTGCGTTACCCAAAGAAATTTAAAGTCACCACTGACAGTGATCATAATGATGCCATCTCGCCAAATAAGCTGGATCGTCAGTTTACAGTGGCAACTCCAAACAAGGTGTGGACCACGGATATTACCTACGTTTGGACACTTGAAGGCTGGATTTATGTGGCGATTGTAATTGATTTGTTTTCACGTCAAGTCGTTGGCTGGGCAATTAGTGATCATATGCGTACCTCGTTGTGCGTAGATGCCTTGCAGATGGCTTTTTGGCGCAGAAAACCCAAGCCTGGGATACTGCATCATTCGGATCGTGGTAGTCAATATGCAAGCAAAGAGTATCGTAATCACATAGATATTATGAAGATTGAGCAAAGCATGAGCCGAAAAGGTAATTGCTGGGATAATAGCCCAACCGAACGGTTTTTTCGTAGTTTAAAGAGCGAGCAATTGAATTACGAAAAGTTCAGAACAAAAGAAGCTGCCAAGTTAAGTATTATTGATTACTTGGCTTTTTATAACGGCAAGCGAACACACTCTAAATTAGGCTATAAATCGCCCTTAGAGTTTGAGCGTGAGTTCCATCAGAAATAGGTCTAAGAAAGTGTCCTGTTTTACTTGACCATTACA
>JAIPFI010000023.1 GCA_021736705.1 Methylococcaceae bacterium
TGAACAATTACAGGATTTTACAGCACAGCATTATGCCGATGCTAAAGGCGATTTAGCCAATGTGTTTTTAGAACGTTGTTTAGAATTAAATAGTCAAGGCGGTGTGACCCAAATGGTGATGCCACAAAACTGGTTGTTTTTAGGTTCGTATAAAAAACAACGGGAGCATTTATTAAAGCAAGTATCTTGGGATTTATTGGCACGATTGGGAGCAGGGGCTTTTCAAACACCAATGTGGGATTTTAATGTTCAATTATTAACATTAACTAAGGGGATTCCCAATAAACAACAGTGTTTAAGCGGTGTGGATGCCAGTGTGCCGAAAACAGTGCAGGAAAAGGCGGCGATTTTAGAAAGTGGTAAGTTGGCAGTGCTGAGTCAGGCGGCGCAGCTTGGGAATCCTGATGCAATAGTGCAATTGGAAAAAACAGATAATAGTATTCTCATGATGAAATTTTCATCTTGTTATCAAGGAACATCGACTGGTGACAATCCTCGTTTCATATTTTACTTTTGGGAATGCCCCTATAAACTTGGGATTAAAGTTGAATACATGGAAAGTGTACCTTCTTCGTCAATGCTCTATGCTGGCAAGCAGTCGACAATCAAATGGAAAGAAGTTCAAGCATTTAATGGAGCGGCTATAAGAGGATACGAAGCATATAAGAAACTAGGTGTAAGTATTGGGCAGATGGGGACTCTTCCCGCCACTTTATATCTTGGTAATCGGTTTCCTAATACAACACCAGTAATTATTCCAGCATCAATTGATAATCTTCCTGCATTATGGTCGTTTTGCTGTTCAAAAGATTTTTCTCATGAACTTAGAAAGATAAACCAGAAGCTCAGTGTTGATAATGGATATATTGGTAAAATTCCCTTCGACCTAGACCACTGGACTAAAGTAGCCCAAGAAAAATACCCCAACGGCCTACCCAAACCCTATTCAGATGATCCCACCCAGTGGATTTTCCACGGTCACCCCGCCCAATCAGAAGAACCTCTACAAGTTGCTGTTGCTCGATTATTAGGCTATCAATGGCCTACTGAATCTGATAAAGACATGGAGTTATCCGATGCAGCACGCGATTGGATTGCCCAGTGTGCCAGCCTGTCTGCGTTTGTCGATGATGACGGCATTGTTTGCTTATCCCCTGTACGCGGTGAAAAATCAGCCGATGAACGCTTAGAAGCCTTATTAATGGCAGCCTATGGCGAACAATGGAATGCGTCACTGCGTCATAAATTGTTAGAGCAAGCCAAATGCAAAGGCAAAACACTGGATTTCTGGTTAAGAGAAAAATTCTTTGAGCAACATTGCAAGTTATTCCAAAATCGCCCGTTTATCTGGCACCTCTGGGATGGTTTAAAAGATGGCTTTAGTGTATTGGTGAATTACCATCAACTTGATTATAAAAACCTGGAACGCTTAATCTACACTTATTTAGGTGACTGGATAAAAACCCAAGAATATGGCGTTAAAGAAGGCATAGACGGCGCAACCCTCCGCCTACAAGCCGCGCAAACCCTTAAAACGCATTTGGAAAATATACTAGAAGGCGAAAAACCGTATGATATTTTCGTGCGCTGGAAACCGCTAGAAGAACAAGCCATCGGCTGGAACCCTGATATAAACGACGGTGTGCGCATGAATATCCGTCCCTTTATGTCAGCTCCCGATGTCGGCAAAAAAGACGCAGGTATTCTACGCACAAAACCCAATATCAAATGGGGCAAAGATCGCGGCAAGGATGTCGCCTCCGCCCCTTGGTATCAACTCGGCTTAGAGTACGGCGAAAGCGAAGGCTCCCGAATCAATGATCACCATTTAACGCTGGCTGAAAAACAGGCGGCAGGAGATGGGAACCACGAATGAACACCAATAGACACAAATTTATTTATAGTCATATAAAACGGCAGAATTTGAATTTATTCAGGGATCAAATATTTAAGGGGTTGCTATGTTTATAAATAAGTTAGAGCTGTTTGATTATCGAGGTATTACCCACTTAGATTTGCAATTTAAACCTGGGGTTAATCTTATCGTTGGGGTGAATGGAACTGGAAAGTCATCAATTCTGGATGCGTTGGCTATTATGATGTCTGGTTTTATTCGGCGAGTTGAAAATGCTGAAAAAAAATCTCGTAAATTTGTCGAGAGTGATATTGCGAATGATAATTCTGCAATGATGTGCTCAATCGAATTGACTTATGATGATGAAATTATTCAATGGTCATCTGCTCGAAAATCCAATAAAAACATTAATAACCCGATTACTGATGCGGTTTATCGTTCTGAGTTAAGCCAGTTGAATGAGGTAACGCATAATATTCATGAGCGTGTTGTTAATCAATTTAATAGCGAGGAGGGTCTTTTATCCTTACCTGTTGTTGTTGCTTATGATGTGAATAGAGCGGTTATAGAGCCACCTATGCGAGTTAAGGGGGTGGCTGAAACTAAATTATTTGATGTTTATGACCAAGCCTTAGAACAAAAAAGTGGTGCTGATTTTGATGGCTTTTTTAAATGGTTTCGAAAGCTTGAAGATATTGAAAACGAAAAAAATAAGAGATGATGCTCAGTATAGAAATGAGCAATTAAGTACAGTGAGACAAGCCATTGAATTGTTTATACCTGGGTTTAAAAATTTAAGGATTAGACGTAGTCCACTTAGAATGACAGTGGAAAAAAAGGGTGTTGTTTTTAATATTAAACAGTTATCCGATGGTGAAAAATGTTTAATAGCAATGGTGGGGGATATTGCGCGTCGATTAGCAATGGCTAATCCATCTGCTGATAATGCTTTGAAGGGTGAAGGTGTTATCTTAATTGATGAGATAGATCTTCATTTACATCCTTCATGGCAGAGAATGGTCATTGATCGCTTATCTTCGACATTTCCTAATTGCCAGTTTATTTTATCAACGCATTCACCGCAAATTATAGGGCATGTTAAACCCAACTCTGTTTGGCTATTAAGTTCTGAAAAGGGCGATGTGACTGCGGCACAACCAGAAAATACCTTTGGAATGGATTCTAATTTAATTCTTGAATGCATAATGGAAGTACCTGAGCGTGAATTGGGTATCAAAACTAAATTAATGGATTTATTTAAGTTTATTAATGAGGGAGATTCTAATATGACGCAGAAAACCCTGTCTGAGATCATACAAATTGCGGGTGATTTGCCTGAATTGAATCGTGCAAAAGCATTGATAAAACGTAAGGAATTGTTAGGTAAATGAAATATATCATTAAGCAAGCTGAACCTGATAGTTTCTCGGCATGGAAAACGTTAGAAAACGAGGACTGGCAGCCTAGCTTTGATAATCTACAGAATCCTGAAAAAAGGAAACTTAAAGAATCTTTATTAACTGAGCAGGGCTATATTTGTTGCTATTGTAATGCTCAGGTAAGTGAGCTTAATAGTCATGTTGAGCATTTTAAGCCGCAATGTGATTATCCTGATTTGAATTTGCACTATCAAAACCTATTGGTTCCATGTTCTGTTAAAAAACAGTGTGGCGATGCAAAGGCTAATTGGTTTGATAGTCAACAAACATTGTCACCATTAAATGCTGATTGCGAACAAAAGCTACGTTACACGGATGATGGGCATATTTTTCCTTTTAGTCATCATGATAGTGATACGGATATGTTTATAAATAAGCTAAATTTGGATGATGCCATTTTGGTTAAAAAACGAAGGGAAGCAATAAAAGGTTGGTTAGGTGATGATTTTATTGTCGATGCGACTGATGAAGATTTACTAAAGATTAAAAATTCTTTAAATAATTTGAAAAATGGGAAGTTTGAACCCTTTGGTTTTTGCAGTTCAGCAACAAATAGCATCATTGCTATCAGAGTCGGCTTAAAAGATAAGGAATAAAAATATATGCTGATTATTGATCATTTGGTTAACTCTATTAAAGAAGCCAATAAATATAATTCTAATGTCCAAGTCCCACCCGCTGCGGTGTTATGGACAGATAAGGAGCGTCAGTGGGAAGCTGTGATTAATAAATTACAGGCTTTGTTACCTGAGCTAATTATATTGGGTGATTATGCGCCTAAGCAGATGACAGGGCCGGTTATTTGGATTAAGTGTGTATTGGCGGGAACATTACCCGAAATAATACTACCTGAAGCATCGGTTCCCATTATTTATTTGCCTGGCGTGAGTCGCTCTGATTTACGCGCTATTGAATCTTGCCCTGTTTGGTTGCAAGGTTTAGCGGAACTTCAGTATCGTGGTGTTTTTTGGAGTCAGACAAATGGTCGTGATTGGACGGTTAATGCTTTTTTAACATCGCATTCGGGTGGTTTAGGTCTGGAAGTCGCTAAAGATGATAAAACGCAAAATGCCTTGTTACGTGTTTTAGAGACCTTGTTGTTTGATAAAAAAGTAGCGGAGTTAACAGGCTCGCACTTGGAATCCAATGATTTTAATCAAATGCTGATGTCTGCGCCAGATAAGGATTTGTTAACCTGGATGAATGATCCGCAAGCCGTTAAGGCACAATGGCAAGGCGCTCGCTGGGATGCTTTTGTTGAATTGACTGCTAAAGAATTTGGCTTAAATCCTGATAAAGAGGGTGATCTGGGAGCGGCTGAAGCTTTATGTAAAAATGAAGGAGCTTGGCGTCAAGTGTGGCAGCGTTTTGTTGAAACTTGTCATTTATATCCGAAACTCTCTGAATTATTGGAACGAGTCAGTGTGCATGCTGATTTGTTTGTTGATCAATCAACCTATGTGCAATATACGATCAGCCAAGAAAAAGCACTGGCAAGTAGCCTATTAAAAGCAACTGAGTTAACCCCTGCGGCTGCGCGATCTGAAATTTTATCGTTAGAAGCGCATCATGCGGAACGCCGTGATTGGGTTTGGGTGAAAATGGGTTATGCGCCGATGGTGGTCGCTTTAGAGCATTTAGCCGTTATTGCTCAATTAGCACAAACGATTCCTGGCGGTTTAACACCTGAAGAGATGGGTGCTAGCTATCAAGAACGTTATTGGCAGGTTGATTTAGCCTGTTTAGCGGCTTTAAGTAGTGTGAGTTCGCCTCAGTACCAAGATGTTATTAAGCGGGTGCTGAGTACGATTTATACGCCCTGGCTCAGTGAGATGAATCAGGTGTTCCAATCCTTAGTGAGCGCTAAGGGGTACCCAGGATCTCATCAAGTTAATGAGGCGGTTGCGGAATATCAAGTGAATGGCGAATGCGTTTTCTTTATTGATGGCCTACGTTTTGATATTGCCCATAGCTTAGTTAATAAGCTTAATACGGAAGGGTTCAATAGTGATTTAAGCAGTAACTGGTCGGCATTGCCCACTGTGACTGCAACCGCTAAAGCAGCTGTAACGCCGATTCATCAATTAATTACTGGACGCACTAGCGATAGCGATTTTCAGCCTAGCTTGCTCAGTGATGATAAGCCTCATTCGCAGTATTACTTAAAAAAATTACTTGAAGCTGAAGGATGGCAATACATTCCAACGGATGAAACAGGTGATGCCACTGGAAAAGCGTGGACTGAATATGGTGATATTGATAAGGAAGGCCATGTTAAACAGCTTAAATTAGCGCAGCGTATTGAGCCTTTATTGGAAGAAATTGTCGGGCGTATTGTTGAGCTTGAGTCTGCTGGATGGCGCAAGTTTAGACTGGTAACCGATCACGGCTGGTTATTGGTTCCTGATCAGTTACCGAAAGTGAATTTACCCAAACACCTAACAGAAACTCATTGGGGGCGCTGTGCTCAATTAAAAGAGACGGTGAGTAGCAATGAATTAGTGCTGGGTTGGCACTGGAATCAAGAGGTTTCTATCGCGATGGCGCCGGCTATTTGTTCTTTTGTTGCCGGTAAATATTATGAGCATGGTGGTGTAAGTTTGCAGGAGTGTTTAACGCCAGTGATCAATGTCCTGAGCTCGGCTAGTCAATTAAGTAAGGTAACGGCGGTTATAAAAAGTAAAAAGTGGCTCGGTTTTCGCTGCAAAATAGAGGTACAGACGGAAGGTGAGGTATTTGCTGTGCTGCGTACTAAGCCAGCAGATGAGACCAGTAATATCAGTGATAAGAAAAAAGTGGTTTCAGGAAAATGTACCTTAATGGTTGAAGATGATGAATTAGAAGGCTCGTCTGGGGTGTTGGTGTTGCTTGATGCAGAAGGGCAATTATTGGATAAGCAGGCGACTATTGTAGCCGAGTAATAATGAGTCACTATTGGTTAATTGAAGGAGTTAATTTTGCAGCTTGATGATTTAGACCTTAAAGTCGCTGAAGTATTTGAGGGCTATATAGTCCGTAAAGATTTGGTCAGAACTTTTAGTAAGCAGTTTCCTGTGCCCACTTATGTGGTTGAATTTTTGTTGGGTCGGTATTGTGCGACGACTGATCAAGCAGAGATTGAAGAAGGCTTGGAAATCGTGCAGCGTCAGCTGTCGTCGCGCACTGTTAAAGCGGGTGAGGAGGAGTTATTTAAAGCCAGGGCGTATAAAGAAGGTAGTGTTAAGCTGATAGATTTGATTAGTGCGAGTTTTAGTCTTTCAGCGAGAGCTTATGAAGCACGATTACCTAGCCTACAACTGTCTGGAGTCAGGATCAGTGATGCCTTAGTGGATGAAAATCAACGTATGTTAACGGGTGGTTTTTATGCAGAAGTGACTTTGGAATATGATGAGGCAATTGCGGATGAGTCGGGCGGTATGCCTTTTGGCATTAAGGCAATCAGGCCGATACAGCTATCAAAAAGAGATGTGCTTGATGATTTGGCGGCGGGGCGCAAGGCTTTAGATACCGAACAATGGAAGGACTTTTTATTGCGTAGCGTAGGATTGGAGCCTAAGTCATTAGATGGGCGTGCTAAAAATGCATTCTTTCTGCGCATGGTTCCTTTTGTTGAACGTAACTATAATATGGTTGAGCTGGGGCCTAGAGGTACAGGTAAAAGTCACCTTTATCAACAAGTTTCGCCTTATGCTCATTTGATTTCTGGAGGAAAAGCGACTATCGCAAAGATGTTTGTTAATAACGCATCGGGGCAGCGTGGTTTGGTCTGTCAGTATGATGTGGTGTGTTTTGATGAGGTTTCGGGGATTTCTTTCGATTCTAAAGAAGGGATTAATATCATGAAAGGTTATATGGAGGCGGGTGAATTCAGTCGGGGTAAAGAAAGCATTCGTGCGGATGGTTCGATGGTCTTTGTGGGTAACTTTGAGGTAGATGTTGAGCACCAGCAAAGGATCGGTCATTTGTTTGGTCCATTGCCACCTGAGATGCGCGATGATACGGCCTTTATGGATAGAATTCATGCGTACTTACCCGGTTGGGACGTGCCTAAGGTCAATGCTGCGTTGTTAACTGAACACTTTGGTCTAGTGAGTGATTTTCTTTCAGAATGCTTTAGTCGTCTACGTTCTCAGAGCCGAGTTAATTTATTGCAAGGTCGCGTAAATTATGGCGCTAGTTTAAGTGGACGTGATACCAATGCGGTGAATAAGACGGTTTCTGGTTTATTGAAGTTGCTTTACCCTGACCCGACTGAACCTATTGCTGATGAAGATTTAGAGTGGGCGGTTCGATTAGGTCTGGAATCCCGGCGACGGGTTAAAGAGCAACAAAAGCGTATTGGCGCAGCAGAATATCGTAATACCCATTTTAGTTATACTTTAGGTGATGAGAGTATTGAGCAATTTGTGTCAACACCTGAATTACAAAGTGATAATAGTATTGGCACAGATCCTTTAGAACCTGGGCAAGTTTGGTGTATTAGTGAAGGTGGTGTTGATATTGATGATAATGAAGGCTTATACCGCATAGAAATCAATGAAGGGCCGGGGACAGGGATAAAAATATTAAATAAACCGGCACCGCAGGCTTTTCAGGAGTCGGTACGCTATGCACAACAGAACCTTTACTCATTAGCAGCAAAACTTGTGGGCGATAGAGATCCGAGAAAACATGAGTTTTCGCTGCAATTAAGAGCGTTTGATGCCTCTAAAAAAGGGGCTAAGTTAGGTATTCCGGTGCTTATTGCTATGTGCAGTGCTTTGCTAAAAAAACCTATTAGAGGCGGATTAGTTGTCGTAGGAGAAATCAATGTCGGCGGTTCAATAGAGCCAATTTATAATGCCGTTAATATTATTGAACTGTCGGTAGAGAAGGGTGCTCAGGTAGTGTTAATGCCGGTGAGCTGTCGCCGGCAATTATTCGACCTGTCTGATGATATGGCAACGAAGGTTGATGTGCAGTTTTATGCCGATGCGAGGGATGTGCTGTTGAAAGCATTGGTTGAGTGAGCGAAACTTGATATTCATTGCAAAAATTTTCTTGGTTTAAAAATAACGATTTTTTACTTTTGATTGTATCGTTATTGCACCGCCCAATTCCTGTGCCATCGCCTACTTGGTCAGGAATGAAATGCTGGCATTGTTTGCAGGACACTGATTTAGGTTCAAGTGTAGGGAAAGCCTGAGCATTTCCTTCCATAATGGTTTCAGGGTAACGTGCCCATGACGAGGCATAGGCACTTAACTGTTCTAATGAATATCGATTAGCGTAGATGTCAAAAATATCGTCTGCATCGCAGAAGCGCCAAATTTGTAGGCTGCATTATTAAATCGAATTCAGCTAATTTAATTTGTATATAATCAAAAATTGCGCAAATGCACGTACTTTTTTTAATAATTTTAAGGAATTGCTATGTCTTTTAAGTATCTTTTTACAGAAGCAAAATTAGGCTCACTTACCTTGCCGCACCGTATTGTTATGGCTCCTATGACCAGAAGCAGATCAGCTCAGCCTGGTGATATTCCGCAGGCAATGAATGTTGAATACTATCAACAAAGATCCTCAGCTGCCTTAATTATTACCGAAGCTTCGCAAATATCGCCACAAGGGAAAGGCTATACGGGGACACCAGGAATCTATTCTCGCGAACAAATTCAAGGTTGGAAAGCAGTTTGTGATGCGATCCACGCACAAGGTTCGCGGGTTTTTATCCAGCTATGGCATGTCGGACGCATTTCACATAGCAGCTTGCAACCCGATGGCGCATTACCCGTTGCACCTTCGGCAATAGCTGCGACAGGGCAGGTTTTTACTGATCAAGGTTTGCTTGATTTTGAAACGCCCAGAGCGCTTGAGCTTGAAGAAATCCCCGGTATTATTGAGCAATACAGGCAAGCGGCTATTAATGCTAAAGAAGCGGGTTTTGACGGTGTTGAAATTCATGCAGCGAATGGCTATTTACTGGATCAGTTTTTAAGGGACGGAAGCAATAAACGAACCGATAGTTATGGCGGTTCAATGCAAAATAGAGCTAGGTTAATATTGGAAGTAACACAGGCAGTCACAAGTATTTGGGGTGGAGATCGGGTGGGTATACGTATTTCGCCGACAGGTACTTTTAATGATATGTCCGACAGTGAGCCGCAGGCTTTATATCGGTATCTTGTTGATGCGTTAAACCCATTTAAACTTGCTTATTTACATGTAGTAGAGCATTTTTGGGGAGAAAGTGATACAAGCTTCGATTTTATTGCCTTGCGTGAAGCATTTAACGGTGCTTATATGGCGAATGGCGCTTATACGGCAGAATCGGCAGAAGCTAGTTTGGCTAATATGCACTGTGATTTTATCTCTTTCGGTGTGCCTTTTATCGCGAACCCAGATTTACCTCGGCGTTTTAAGTGTGCTCATAAGCTAAATGTAGCTGATCAGAGCACTTTTTATGGGGGTGATGAGCACGGATATACCGATTATCCAAGCATGGAAGATGAGCAATAACTAAGAATTTTAAGGCGCTGTGTTGGTGCTAGGAAATATAGAATGCAGTATTACCCGTATTTTTCCTTATATGACTATTGCTTTGGTAGTTTGCTGATCTAATCAGTAAACTCGTCTTTTTAGATATTTAACTCAATTGATTCAATAATCTATTTTGTAAATTAGAGGTGTGCATGAAATGATGCCTTCACCTTAGGGGGGGGGGCAGTTTGCCTGAGAAAAGACAGGTGAGTAGTCTGCGCTTTCACAAAAAATAAGTTGTCGATGTTATTTTGTGCTCATTTCTTAGGGTGTTTTTTTGGGGGTAATGCGTCAATACCGTGTGTTGCCTTATAGGAGAACCCTAGAATGGCATATTGGCCAGTTTCAAACTCTGAATTTATTCGTTATCTGCCGTTATTTGAAAAATATCTAAGGTTTTCAATGCTCTTAAGCATAAAGAAGCTCACATTATGAACCATTGTAATGCGAGCTTCTTTGGGGTTGATTTTAAAAAGCTAAATTAGAACGTAAGAATCATGTCCATAGCAACAGCAACTTGATCATGATCAACGCCGCCATTAAAGACATTTTCGTCGGCCCAGTCATAGCGAATTTCTGGACGGACTTTAAACCAGCTAATGGGTGAGTAATTTACGCCAATGGATGCGGCAAAGTAGTTTGCACCGATATTGCTGGCGCGCGCACTATCGACATCATTGAACCATTCAGCACGCAGCCCAAGAGCTAATTGATCATTAATGTCATAAGTCACATATTGATTAACGCCGAACCAGTTGACGCCATCACCATTTATATCTTGTTGAGTGCCAAAATCATGTTGGAATAAATAATGTAATTTGTCGCTGAAATCGTGTGTTGCAACAAGGCTGTACATGGTTCTGTTGCTTTTTACGGTATCATCGGCTTCGCCGCTAATGAGTTGCACGGTGACTGATGAAGCTTGGTCGTCACTGGTCCAGCTACCACCCCCTAAAAAGCTCCACGCGCCCGCGTTTTCAGTCATATTGTCCCAGCCGATAACTGTACCTGCGTTAACCGAAAAGTTATCGTCGATGTCGTAGCTGAATGTTGCCCCTGTATGGGTGAAGGGTTCGCTATATAACATGGTATAGGCATGTGAATAGAAGAAGTTGTCTGGGGCGGTCACGACTTCATTGCCGATAGAGGTGTAGAAATGACCTAATTTCGCAGTAATACCGTTGCCGATAGGGGCGAAAACTTCAACATATAATTGCGGCATGGCAATATCATAGTAGCCACCTGCATTATGATTGTTCCATTTATTATCCCAACCTGATGCTTGAGTGAATCGAGCATCTGTCCCGTACATGAAATCCATGCGTCCGCCCACATCCCAGCTATCGCCTTCGGTGTTTACTGCGCGTTCGATATAGAAGTTTAGTTCATTAAACATGAACTCATTAACGCGGTCGTTAAACGCAACCGGAGCATTGGTATTACCATTGGAATTGCCAGTAACACCTGCTGAGGCCCACATACCGACTTCAATGCCGGCATCTTTCAACAAAGAAGTTTCATTAATATTAAAGTCTGTTAAAGATTCAATCATGCCAGCATCAGCAGAGGCTTGAAAACTGGCTGCAAGGATCGCAGTGCTTAGTAGAGATCGTTTAAAGAACATTTTTTTATTCATAATATAGCCCTATATATTATTGGATTGTAAAGTTTTTAGTACGTCTAATCGTGAATGATGCGTACTTGGTGTTTAGAAAGCAAAGTAAGTGCCATTTAATAAATTATTGTTTTTATTTAAAGGGTTATAGATTTTTGTTCTTTTGGTGGTTTAAATTTATTCTAAAGAGAGGCGTTGTCGCACCAATATGGTGCGCTTTGTCCCCTGTAAATATCATAGGTGTGCCCTTCAAAACAGCGCGAGGAATCTGATTAGATTTTGTGGTGTTAACTTAAGAATAAGGTCTTTTTTCAAGGTGAAGAGGTATGGCTTAAGCTAACAGTATGTAACTATTCACAGACTCCTTATAAAAATATCGTCATTCCCGAAGTGTTTAATCGGGAATCCATGCTGAGTATAGATTCCTGCTAACAGCATGCAGGAATGACGGGGTTTTCTAGGGGGTGTCTGAATATTTACAACAGTATTGCCTATTAAAATTTGTAGGATGTGGCTGAAGCTACGCCCTGCAAGTATTACTAATGTTCGGATTGAAGTGAAAAGCCGATATAAGTATGGCGCACTATTTTTGTGCAATTTTAAATAGACTGTTTTAAAAAATAGACAATTTTATAAAAAATAAATTATAAAACAAATACTTATAAAATTGGCATGACCTGTGCTTAGTGAATTATGAACTTGTAAATTAATGGAGATTTAAATGAAACTAATCACAGCAATAGTAAAGCCATTTAAACTGGATGATGTGCGTGAGGCCTTATCTGATGTTGGTATTTCAGGTGTCACTGTTACCGAGGTAAAAGGTTTTGGCAGGCAAAAAGGTCATACTGAGCTTTATCGTGGTGCAGAGTATGTTGTAGATTTTTTGCCGAAAGCAAAAATTGAAGCGGCCGTTACTGATGAGTTGCTTAATCAAGCGCTGGAAGCAATAACGAAAGCTGCGAATACAGGAAAAATTGGGGATGGAAAAATTTTTGTGACTAATCTTGAGCAAGTCATTCGTATTCGTACCGGCGAAACTGGCAATGAAGCTATATAACAATAATTACAGAGGGGTATTAAAGTGGATAAATTAACTGAACTAAGTTATGCGTTAGATACGTTTTATTTTCTAATTAGTGGTGCGCTGGTTATGTGGATGGCGGCTGGTTTTGCTATGTTAGAAGCGGGCTTGGTGAGATCAAAAAACACGGCAGAAATTTTAACTAAGAATGTTGCGTTATTTGCTATTGCATGCGTAATGTATCAGCTATGTGGTTATAACATTATGTATCCTGCAGAAGCAGTCAATAGTGTTTGGCCGGGTATCGGATTTTTATTAGGTGAAGACCATGCCGCTACTGATGTCTTGGCGAGTAACGGTGAAACGTATTACTCAGCGATGGCTGACTTTTTCTTTCAAGTTGTGTTTGTGGCTACAGCAATGTCGATTGTTTCCGGTGCGGTTGCTGAACGTATGAAGTTATGGTCATTTTTAGTGTTTTCAGTCGTTATGACGGGATTTATTTACCCCGTTCAAGGTTATTGGAAGTGGGGTAAGGGTTTTCTTGATCAGTTAGGGTTCTTGGATTTTGCGGGCTCTGGTCTGGTGCACTTATGTGGTGCAACAGCGGCATTCGCAGCGGTTCTATTATTAGGCGCTCGTAAGGGAAAATATGGGCCGAATGGCGAAATTCATCCCATTCCTGGTTGTAATATGCCGTTGGCAACCTTAGGTATGTTTATTTTATGGATGGGCTGGTTTGGTTTTAATGGTGGTTCTGAGCTTAAAATATCGGATATAGGTGAGGCTAATGCGGTTGCTATGGTGTTTGTTAATACCAATGCTGCGGCTGCTGCCGGTGTTATTTCAGCTTTATTAACGGCACATCTTTTGTTTGGTAAAGCGGATCTATCTATGACTTTAAATGGTGCATTGGCTGGATTAGTTGCAATTACGGCTGAGCCATTAACGCCAACCCCATTGTTAGCATCGGTCGTTGGCGCGGTAGCAGGGGTTTTGGTGGTTTTTTCGGTGATTGGTTTGGATAAACTGAAAATTGATGATCCAGTCGGCGCTATTTCGGTGCATGGTGTTGTAGGTGTCTGGGGGTTATTAGCCGTTTGTATCTCTAATCCCGATGCTACTTTAGTCGCACAGCTAACCGGTATTGCTTCAATTTTTGGTTTCGTATTTGTTTCAAGTTTTGCGACATGGTTTGTTATTAAAGCCGTGATGGGGATACGAGTCACTGAAGAGGAAGAGTATCAAGGTGTCGATTATTCTGAATGTGGTATGGAAGCGTATCCTGAATTTACAGGTACGGGGAAGTAATGGGCATTAGCTTGATTGCCTGTGTGGCTTGCTAATTTAGCCAATTAACTTAAAAAATATAAAAAAGGGTGCATTGAGTTGATCATTGCACCCTTTTTTTTGTGTAGAATAGCGTCTTACTATTTCTTATTAAATTTGGATGAGTGCTATGAAGTTAATTACTGCGATTATTAAGCCTTTTAAACAAGATGATGTGCGTGAAGCTTTATCTGAGATTGGTATTGCTGGCGTTACTGCAACCGAAGTTAAAGGCTTTGGCAGACAAAAAGGGCATACTGAATTGTACCGTGGTGCTGAATATGTGGTTGATTTTTTACCTAAGGTAAAATTGGAAATTGCTGTGCCAGAGGCATTATTAGACCAAGCGATAGAGGCAATCGTTAAAGCAGCCAATACTGGCAAAATTGGTGATGGTAAGATTTTTGTTACCGCACTTGAACAGGTTATTCGTATTCGTACAGGAGAAACGGGCGATGAGGCAATTTAATTGATTTCTTATGATGAATTTTTTACAGAATAAAAAAAGTGGTTTATTTCTTGTTTTAGCTTTATTGCCTAGTTTTGCAATGGCTACAGAGCTTAATCAGGCTAATACTGCATGGATTCTGACATCTACAGCTTTAGTTTTATTTATGACTTTGCCCGGTTTGTCATTATTTTATGCCGGGCTAGTGCGCAGTAAAAACGTTCTGTCAGTATTGATGCAGTGCTTTGCTATTACTTGCTTGATTTCCATTATGTGGTTGGCGGGTATGTATAGTTTGATTTTTACCGATGGCGGGGTGATACAGTCATTTCTTGGTGGATTGTCAAAAGCATTTGTACCGCACATGGGAGTAGCAAGTTTAACAGGGGACATTCCTGAAACTGTTTTTTTTATGTTTCAAATGACCTTTGCCATTATAACCCCAGCTTTAATCGTAGGTGGTTTTGCTGAGCGAATGAAATTCTCGTCTATGCTGACTTTTAGCGGTCTTTGGGCGCTATTAGTGTATGTACCGGTTTGTCATTGGGTTTGGGGCGGCGGTTGGTTAGCTGAATTAGGCGCTAAAGATTTCGCTGGTGGGATTGTTATTCATGTGACTGCCGGTATTTCTGCGTTAGTGACCGCTTTGGTTTTGGGTAATAGAAAAGGTTTTCCGACTACCGCAATGCCGCCACATAATATGCCTATGGTAGTTACTGGCGCTGGTATGCTTTGGGTGGGTTGGTTTGGTTTTAATGCGGGTAGCGCTTTAGCGGCTGACGGCTCTGCGGGTATGGCAATGCTTGTGACCCATATTAGTGCGTCTGCTGGAGCTTTAACCTGGATGGTCATTGAATGGTTGCGTTTTGGTAAGCCGAGTGTGTTAGGTATTGTCACTGGAATGGTGGCCGGCTTAGGTACGATTACTCCTGCGTCTGGCTTTGTTGGGCCGGCGGGTGCTCTTGTTATTGGGGTAACGTCCGGTATTGTGTGTTTTTATGCGGTACAGATTGTTAAGCGTCGTTTTAAAATAGATGATTCTTTAGATGTTTTTCCTGTGCATGGTGTTGGTGGTGTTGTCGGCTCAATTTTAACCGGTGTTTTTGCTGCAAAAAGTATGGGCGGACTTGGTTTGGGTGAGGTGACTATGCTTCATCAAGTGGGCGTGCAAACCTTAGCGGTTGTTGTGGTCGCTATTTGGAGTGCTTTGTTTAGTTACCTAATTTTAAAGGTGTTGGACAAAATCATGGGTTTGCGTGTTTCTGAAGATGAAGAGGTGCAAGGTCTTGATATTATCTTGCATGAAGAAACCGGCTATCATAATTTATAGGCTAAATATCCTTTGCTGCTAGTTTTCAGGCTGTTAGATAGGAGCGACTAGAAGATAAGGGGTGATCATTAAAAACGTGGGATAAGCTTATTTTGCGGGAGCGACTTCAAGTCATGATATTCGTGGCTAGAAGCCACTCCTACAGAAAGTCGGACTGGCCTTTATTTACTTCTCATTTTTCAGCACTGCGCGCTCTATGTGCTAATGCATTTTGTCTTATGTAAGCTATCTGCGTATTACATTTCAGCGACCACTTTTACAACCGCTGTTATTAGCAGATCAAGTTCTTGATCTGTGATAATAAAAGGTGGCATCAGGTAGATTAATTTATTAAAGGGGCGCACCCAAACACCTGCTTCAACAAATTTAGGCTGTAAACTCTGTAGATTTATTGCTTGGTGTAATTCTATAACGCCAATTGCTCCTAACACTCGTACCTCTTTTACATGCTCATATTGCTGGCAAGGGTTTAGGCCTTGCTGTAATAATGTTGCTATGTTTTTTACTTTATCTTGCCAAGGCGATTCTAGTAATAATTTGACGCTGGCTAATGCTGTTGCACAGGCTAGCGGATTGGCCATAAAAGTGGGGCCATGCATAAATAATCCCGGTTCGCCTTGGCGAATATTATCGGCAATTTCATCTGTGGCTAAGGTTGCCGCTAAGGTCATATAGCCCCCCGTTAATGCTTTTCCTAGGCACAGTATGTCGGGTGCAATATTGGCATGCTCACAGGCGAATAACTTGCCTGTACGACCAAATCCGGTCGCTATTTCATCTAAAATTAACAGAACATTATATTCGTTGCATAATTCACGTACTTGACGTAAATAATCAGGCGAATAAAAACGCATGCCTCCAGCACCTTGAACAATAGGCTCTAAAATAACTGCGGCAATTTCTTGGTGATGATTTTTTAGTTGATGTGTTAAAGGAGTAATATCTTCGATTGTGCAAGCATCATAAAATCCGCAATTTGGTGCATCAGCAAAAAGCTGTTGAAGGAGTGAATTATTAAATAAACTGTGCATGCCATTATCGGGATCACTGACCGACATTGCACCAAAAGTATCACCGTGATAACCATGGCGTAAGGTGAGCAATCGCTTTTTGTTTGTTTGTTTTTTTGCATGCCAATACTGAATGGCCATTTTCATCGCCACTTCAACAGCGACAGAGCCCGAGTCGGAAAAGAAAACGGTTTGTAAGGGGGCAGGGGTAATATCAACTAATAACTGCGCTAATTCAATCGCAGCTTGGTGAGTTAATCCACCAAACATAATATGTGCCATATTATGCAATTGCTGTTCAATAGCTTGATTTAGTCTCGGATGATTATAGCCGTGTACCGCGCTCCACCATGAGGACATGCCATCAATAAGCGTTGTGCCATCCATTAGGGTAATGGTAACGCCTTGGGCGGATTTAACCAGATAAACGGGTATTTCTGATTGGGTGATGCTATAAGGATGCCAGACATGATGTCTGTCTTGTTCTAAGAGAGTGTTTATAGTTTGCACGGTTTTAAGAGTCGCAGAGATAAAAGGTTAAATAATCACTGCGAGATGGATAGCCACAAAGGATACAGCGAATTAAAGGGTTTAATGTCGGTATTTGCAATCTTTGTGGCTTAAACTCAGAGTTGAACTCTGTGCTTATTTGCTCATTTGTTTTTCACGAATTTCATCTAATGTTTTGCAGTCTATACAAAGGTCAGCGGTAGGACGAGCTTCTAAACGACGAACACCAATTTCAATGCCACATGATTCACAGTAACCGTAATCATCGGTGTCGATCAGTGTTAGTGATTCACGGATTTTTTTAAGCAGTTTTCTTTCTCTGTCACGTGTTCTTAGTTCAAGGTTGAATTCAGATTCTTGCGAGGCGCGATCGTTAGGGTCAGGGTAGTTTGCGGCATCGTCACGCATATGACCAACGGTGCGATCCACTTCGCGCATTAAGTCATTTTTCCAATTCGTTAAAATAGCTCTAAAATGCTCTTTTTGCGCCGGATTCATATATTCTTCGCCTTTCTTTTCTTGGTATGGCGTAAAATTGAAAGGCGTACTTTCAGCTGAAGTGCTGCTAGTCATCCATTAACTCCTGATTATTTTAAAAAACTGCGCATTTTTATCAGGATATTAACAATTAAGCAAGGAAAATTGCTATTATTGCGGCTTTGTCGCTCATTTTTTAAAGGTAATTTATGCAAGTAGCAAAGCGAATGGAAGCTATTACTCCTTTTTATGTCATGGAGTTACTGCGCCGCGCTAAACAGTTAGAAGAGCAAGGGCGTGACATTATTCATATGGAAATTGGCGAGCCTGAATTTGCAACACCGGAGTTAATTACCCAAGCGGGAATTGATTATTTAAAGAAAGGCCAGGTTAAATATACGCCTGCCGCCGGATTGCCTGAGCTAAGACGCAAAATAAGGGATTTTTATAAGCAAAAATATCAAGTAAGCGTGCCGGTAGAGCGCATTTTTATCACCCCTGGCGCTTCAGGTGCTTTCTTGCTTGCTATGGGTGTGAGTATTAACCAAAATGATGAGATTATCTTATCTGATCCTTGTTACCCCTGTAATCAAAATTTTATTCGTTTATTTTCCGATCATGTAAAAAAAATTCCCGTGTATGCGGATACAGCCTATCAGCTGTCAGTCGATTTGTTACAGCAACATTGGCAAGCGCAAACGCGTGGCGTTTTGATTGCCTCGCCTTCAAATCCAACCGGCACTATTATCGAAGCAACTGAATTAGCTAAAGCCATTGCGTTTGTTAATGCTAAGCAAGGTCTGTTCTTTTCGGATGAGATTTATCATGGTTTAGTCTATGAGCAAGGCGTAGCGAGCGCCTTAGAATTTAGTGATCAGGTGTTTGTCATTAATAGTTTCTCTAAATATTTTGGTATGACTGGTTGGCGTATTGGCTGGCTTATTGTGCCTGATGGCTTTGTGCAAGCGACTGAAAAATTAGCACAAAATATCTTTATTTCCACATCTAGCCATTCCCAATATGCAGCTTTGGCGGCTTTTGATCCGGCAACTTTGCAAGCGTTAGAGCTAAAGCGTGAGGATTTTGCTAGAAAACGTGATTTTTTATATGAGCATTTGCTTCGTTTGGGCTTTAATATTCCGGTCAAACCGGCTGGCGCTTTTTATATTTATGCGGATGCTAGCCAATTTACTGATGATAGTCAGAAATTCGCCGAGCAGCTACTTGAACTTGAAGGGCTTGCCATTACGCCCGGTAAGGATTTTGGACAAAATCAGAACCAGCATTATTTGCGTTTTTCTTATACCGGCTCAATGGCTACAATAGCCCAAGGAATAGAGCGTTTAGAGCGTTTTATTCATCACTTATAACAATGGACTCAATTGACATGACAGTGCAACAAATATCACCCATTTATTTACAACATCAATTATTAGAAAATCCAGAAGCATTTTTTTTACTGGATGTGCGTGAACCTTTTGAATATCAAATAGCGAGTTTGCAAAATAGCGTATTAATACCGATGAATCAAATACCTGCGCGTTTTCAGGAATTGGATAAAAACCAGCCTATAGTGGTGATCTGCCATCATGGCATGCGCAGTGAGCAGGTTGCGTATTATTTAGTTCAGCAAGGCTTCAAACAGATTTTTAATTTAACGGGTGGTATTCATGCCTGGGCTCATGCCTGCGATGAAGAAATGGCGTTGTATTAATTAAATTTTTTGAAAAAACATCTACACTTATGCAAAGTATTTATCTGTTGTTGAATGGCTCAAGGTGTACAGGTGATATATGTTTTATTTAATAACAAAACAAGCGAAATAGAGCGAGGTTTAGTGGGCAGGACAAATGACATTGCATTGCATTAATAAGGGTATGTTTAAACAGCGAGCAAGCATAAATAGGCTATTGCTTTGTATTGTTTTGTTACTGAATGCACAGGCTCTTGAGGCTACGGAAGTGATTGTTAGTGCTAATGTGATCGGGCAATTAAAAGATATTCATGAATTACGGGCAATATTTAGCCTGCGTAGTCTATATTGGTCTAATGGCGAGCGAATAAGAGTGTTTGTTTTACCTGACGATAATCTTGTACATAAAGAATTTGTCAAGGAAAAATTGGATATGTTTCCCCATCAATTACGCAGAACATGGAATAGAATGACTTATACAGGCACAGGGCAGCCCCCTGTTACGGTAGATTCAATAGCGGACATGCTGGAGAAAATCAAACAGACAGACAATGCCATTGGCTATATAGACAGGAGGATTGAAGATGAATCGATTCATTATTTTGATGCTCAGTAATATTATATACATGGCGTGTCTTTTTTCTTTTTCTGTTTGCGCTCAAGAAAGCGCTCTTGAATCAATGGTGGAGGCACCGATCCAAGAAGAAAATAGGCTTTGGAAAAGTGTTAAACAAACTTGGAAAGACGATATACAGTTCCATGGCTTTTTAAGCCAAGGGCTATTTTCTACGTCAGGTAATAACGTCTATGGTAAAAGTAAAGACAGCGTCTCGGCTGGCTTAACTGAAATAGGCCTAAATATTTCTTATCAAGCACTCAATAACTTAAGTTTTGCTGCGCAAGGTTTATATCGGCGAGCAGGAGCTAATACGGGTGATGCAGGCGAAGCAACGTTAGACTTTGGTTTTGTGGATTTAAATATTTTAAATTTGCAAGACGGTCGCATAGGGATACGTGGCGGACGCATTAAAAACCCTTGGGGTTTATATAACGAGACTCGAGATGTTGCTTTTACTCATCCGACTATTTTTTTACCTCTTGCTTATTTTGAACGTTCTAGATCTTTGTATTTAGCCTTAGATGGCGGGCAGTTGTATACCGATTACAATACCGCTATGGGAGATTTTTCATTCAAATTTAATTATGGGTGGATGAATGCCGATGATAAGGAGTTGTTAACCGCTATTATCAATGATCCGACAGCATCGGGTCATTTAGAGTCAGACCCAAGTTTTGTTACTCAATTAAGTTATGAAATTTTGGGTGGTAAATATGTTTTTGCCTTAAGTTATGCTGATTTGAAAATGAGATATCAGGCAGAGAGTGTGGCTGACCCTTATGCGCAAATGCAAGCGCATGTTGATACCTTTATGTTTTCGGCTCAGTATAATGGTGAGAAATTTAGTTTCGCCAGTGAATATAGTTTGCAATGGAATAGGTTTACAGATATTAGATTTGGAGTACCTGATAACTTCCCAGTAAGTGAACATTGGTATGTGCAAACTGGCTACCGTTTTTTAGATAATGTACAGGCGACTCTTCGCTATGATTCTACTATTCAGAATATACATGACCGATACGGTAAGGGAGTTGAAGCAATCACAGGCGGAATGGTTCCTGCTCATTTAATGTATGCTCAAGATATTGTTTTTGGCTTGCGCTGGGATATTACACCTGCTTGGATGGTTCGTGCTGAATACCATCGTGTGCATGGCGCATCGACCATCAGTTTACAGGATAATCGAGACTTAACGCAGATAGCAAAGAATTGGAATATCTATGCCTTACAAGTTGCATTTAGGTTTTAATTATGCAAAAAAATAAACGATTTTTAAGTTTAAAGTGGAAGTTTGCCTTTGGCTTGGGGTTTGTTTTAATCTCACTTTACAGTGCATATGCTTATTATGTTTATTATCAGGTTGTAGATAATTTTTCTAATAGCCGTGCTGCTGCCCAGAAAAATCAAATTAATATCGCACGCGCTTTAACAGAAGAGTCTTTTTTTGTTTTAGATCGATTTGTCGAATCTATCATACTGATGCAATATGGTGAGAAGGAGGTAGATGAACAAGTGTTACAGTTATTTGATCAGCATTGGCAGCACTGGCAAGTTATTTGGGGCTTGGAAAATGCTGTTTTTTATGATCGGCAGGGTATCGTCATTAAACAGTGGGGTAAAGATATTAAGACTGCTCCAGAAATAATTTTACGTGCTTTCACTCAAGAAACACCACAGCATCAAATAGTCTGTGATCAAGGTTGTTTTCAGCAAATATTGACGCCTGTTTTATTAAACTCAGAGGTGGTCGGGGTTTTAAGTGTTTCGGTCTCGCTATCGGACACTTTATTGCAGTATCGGCAGGCTATTCACAGTGATTTAGGCGTACTTACTAATGGGAATAGCAAGACGTTAGCCGCAATGACTCAGGCAGAGAAAAACAATCTTTTATGGCAGGAAGTTATCGCAAGTTATGGCTTGGATGCTTTTTTTGACGCAGGATTTATTTTTATTAAGGATAAGCAGCGCTATGAGTTACGTGTTTTTCCAATGAGTAAAAATGTATTTAGTGCGCCTTATTTCGTGATGATTAATGAAATAACTGAAGACTATAACAGCTTGCAAAAAAAATTATTTCAATTAGGTATCATTGGTTTAGTGGGGCTTTTTCTGATTATTTTGATTCTATTTATCACTATACATTTTACTTTAGAGAGAATTACCCAATTATCACAAGCCTTACCTTTGCTGGTACAGCACCAATACCAAGGCTTTAAGCAGAAATTAAACAGTCAAAGTAGCGCTATTTTTAGAGATGAAGTTAATCATTTATCAGAAACCGCTGCTTATGTGGCTAGAGAATTAGAGGTTTTAGACAATAATGTTGAAAAAAATACGGCTTTACTGCTAAGGAACAGTCAGGAATTAGAAGAGGAGCGTGATTTTGTTGCTCAATTAATTGATACAGCACCTATTTTTATTATTACGCAAAATATGCAAGGGAAGATACTTTCTGTTAATAAAGAAGTATTAATAGATATGGGGGTTAATGCTGCGGAAATTGTCGGCAAGTCTTTTGCTATGCTTATTTCTGATAAAGAGCATGCGCATAAACTTGAAATATTAAGACAAAATAATGGTTCTAAAGAAATTACTTTTGATGATCAGTTGTCCTTATTAACCGAGGGATCTATTTATATTTCATGGATACATACTATCCTGCGTGCTAAAAATACCCATCAAGAGCCTGTGGTTTTGAGTTTGGGGGTCGATGTTACTGAACGTCATGTTGCCGATGAGCAGTTAATTTGGTTAGCAGGCCATGATCCGTTAACCGGTCTAGGTAATCGACGTCATTTTCAGCATGAATTAGATAATATGCTTGCCATTGCAGAACGTTACAAAGAGCAGGTCGCTTTATTTTATTTAGATTTGGACCAGTTTAAAATAATCAATGATACTCATGGACATCAGGCCGGCGATGAATTATTGCAGGTGATTGCTAATGTACTAAAAACGGAAATAAGGGAAACAGATTTATTGTCCCGTATAGGTGGCGATGAATTTACGCTGGTCACGCCTACTGCGACTCTTGAAGGGGTAGAAATATTAGCGAATAAGATGTTACATACATTAACTCAAATCGAATATACGATTAATGAGCAACCGCATCCTGTTAGTTTTAGTATTGGCGTTGCTATTTATCCACAGCATGGCCAAACGCAACAAGAATTGCTGGCAAACGCTGATTTAGCCATGTATCACGCAAAAAAAACAGGGCGTTCTCGTTATCATATTTTCTCTCCCGAGTTTGGATATCAAACCCTATTAACTGAGCAATTGCGTTGGAAGCATATTATTGAAGGTGCTATTAAGCAAGATGAGTTTGTTTTGTATTATCAGCCTATCTTGGATATCAAACGTAAAGAAATTAGTCATTATGAATGCTTGCTAAGAATTCAGCAGAAAGATGGCACCCTATTAATGCCCGGTGATTTTATTGCTCAAGCTGAGCAAATTGGCATTATTGATCAAATTGATCATTTGGTGTTAAGAAAAGCAATAGAACGGCATTTAGCTTTTCAAAGCATTGGCAATAATGCGCGTTTAGCCATTAATTTATCGGGTCGCTCAATGAATGATATGGATATTTTGCCTTATATTGAACAGTTATTAAGTCAACCCGGAGTTAAGCCAGAATTAATTATTTTTGAAATTACTGAAACCTCGGCAGTATCTAATTTTATGTCTGCGAAATCTATGATTAAGCGGTTAAAAGCGTTGGGTTGTTGTTTTGCTTTAGATGATTTTGGGGTAGGTTTTTCCTCTTTTTATTATTTAAAATCCTTACCGGTTGATTATGTAAAAATTGATGGCTCTTTTGTGAAGCAAATGGATACCAGTGAAGAAGATAGAATTTTTGTTAAAGTATTGACTGAAGTTTCACAGGCATTCGGCAAGAAAATTATTGCCGAATTTGTAGAGAATAAGGACATTCTTGACTTATTAGAGCAACAAGGTGTGGATTATGCTCAGGGCTATTATATAAGTAAACCCATCTTTGATCCTTTAGATTTGAGTCATGTTAAAGGGCTGGAGTAAGGCTTAAATCAAATACAATAATACGATTGTAGTCTGTATGTAGTTTACGGAATACGGGAGGTCGATAGACTAAAACCTTGTATGACACTAACAGCCTTTACGGTTGCATAGTTTTTCATTTTATAAAACTAATTAAAAACTCACTATGTTAATGCTTATTTCACCTGCTAAATCACTCGATATGCAGGTTTCAGTCCCTAA
>JAIPFI010000024.1 GCA_021736705.1 Methylococcaceae bacterium
AAGTATTATTGATTACTTGGCTTTTTATAACGGCAAGCGAACACACTCTAAATTAGGCTATAAATCGCCCTTAGAGTTTGAGCGTGAGTTCCATCAGAAATAGGTCTAAGAAAGTGTCCTGTTTTACTTGACCATTACACAATTATTTGGTTCTATTTTGACGGATGATTTTAAAAAACACTCAGATGTTGATTTTTTAATTATCGAATGCCCAAAGAAATGGCAATATGCGATCGAAGGTTATGTTGATCAAATTATGCAAGACATTCCTTTTGATGTGGCTTATTACGAAGAGCTTCCTGTTGAGTTTAAAGAAAAAATTAAGGTGAACGCATGAACAAAAAACTTCCGCTACCATTATTTATTGATATTGCTTTTGAATTCACTCAAATAAATAAAGAAAAAGAACATCTTAAAAAAGCGATTCAAAGGAATCGATTAGACCCTGAGCGCGAAGAAGAAACTAATAAGTGGATTTTTGATTCAGCATGTGGGAGTGCTACTGAAAAGATATAGGCCCAAGGTAAGGATTCGTGCGTAAATTGATATTAGGGCTCTACAAGGATTGATATATCTCAATTCGTATCATTTTTACTGCATAATCAATTAGTGCTAAAAAAAATCTATTTTTAGTTCATTATGTCCAAAACCGAACGGTTCCGTACAGGAGGGTTTATGGTGTACGAAAGTAGGGAAGATGAATTTTGTACATGGTATTATTTTAGTACATCAGTTTCGTACAGGTATTTTGGAATGTTTCTACGGCTTTTGTCTAAAAAATACTAAAAAGTACAGCCTATTTCATAATCACGAAACATCCAAAATAGATTTTCTAGTCTATACAGTAAAAATAGTAAGAATTCAGGTTAGATGGGTGTTGCAGAGCACTACTATCAATTTACGCACGAATCCTTACCGACAGCCTACTGGAAAGTGGACTGGCTCAGAACGAACACTTTTGGGGGTTCTTCCACTGAATCCCCATTAGTGAAACCAGTAAGATCAAAATAAAACTTATATAGTATCTAAAATACACTGTTTTAGTTTTAAATATATACTGATTTAGTATTAAATTAACACTGAAATAGTGTTAATTTTTAGCTTCATCTTGAAGTTCTTTAGCCAGCTTCAGCATCGCGTAACGAACAAAATTAAGTTTAGTTCTGCCGCTTAAATTAATGCCTTTTACTAATTGCTCATATTCGTATTCATTAAAGGGTACGCTTATAGTCTTAAAATTACGCGGTGCATTTTGGTCTAAGGTCTTTTCTTTTGGTGTTGCATTACCGCCATCAACACCGGCGGCAAATGCTTCAATTTGCTCTGGTGTTGGTTCTTCTTTAGCAACGCTTAAATTACTTGCTGGCGCCTCTCTACGTTTAACCATTAAAGAATTTCCTCAATTAGTTTTTTAATTTCTGACTTAGCTTTAGGGTTGTTCATTTCAACAACGCCCAGCCCATCACTCATTGCATCGCGGTAACATTTACGATCACAAATCATAGTGGTTAATAAATTTATTTCTGGATAGTCGGCTAAGCATTCGCGCGTGTCTTTTTCTTCATGGATAATCGGGTTTGTCGGTGCCATCGTGATTAATCCAAAAACGATAAGATCAGGGTTAAGATCCTTAGCTTGAGTAATAATTTCCTGCATATTGGGCAAAGTATCTAAATCAGGCTGTGAAGGTCTGAATGGTACAACTAAAATATTTGCAGCTGTCATCCCTGTTCTTAACTCTCGACTATCACGACCAGCTGCATCAACAACGACATATTCATAACGGCTATTAAGATCAATCAGCGTGTCTCGAATATTGTCATATTTCTGAACGCAATGGACTTTTGCTAGTGCTTCATTTGAAGCTCTATCCATTGCCCAGTTGTTTGCCGTGCTTTGTCTATCTGCATCTACCAGCACAACATCACAACCACGCCCAGCTAATTCAGCGCTGATATTGACCGCAGTTGTCGATTTTCCGCAACCGCCCTTTTGACTTCCAATTAGTATAATCATGATACTGTTTTAGTGGTTAATTAGTTTTAATTTAGTATTAAATCGGTGTTAATTTAGTGTAATGTATTTGATTCTTTTTTATATAAGCTTTCAAGTAAACTCAACATGGCTAATGTCATGCTTTGGGTCATTTCTATAAAGGGTACGCGAGCAGAACTTTCAGAAGCGTAATCATCAATCGACTCTTTTAAAATGTTAGCGAACTTTGCTTGCACAACGCTTTTTTCAGGGGCTTTATTTTTATCTTTATTGAACGCTAAAAGATCAACTGAAAGTGATTCCATTTGTGCTACTAACCAATCTTCAGTTTGTGGTATTGCCGAACCAAAAGCATGCTGATAAACACATAATGCATCAAAACAAAGCTCCATATAAAAGTTGCCCATATCCTGATTTTTTTCAGCAATAATCGCTGGAAATATATTAAAGATTGTTTCCGCTAAAGCAGGCTGCTCAAGATGAAAGTTTGTCACAATAGCTTGCCCATCGGTTTCATTGATGTTTCGCGCGTATGTTATAGCTTCGTATAGCTCTTTATCGGAGAGTAAATGCATAGTGTAATTACGGTATTAATATAGTGTTTCTTTAGCACTAATTTTACACTAATTTTACACTAAAGCAGTATTAAATTAATACGCCCGACATCCGAACGACAGAGCCCCAAATAAAGGACGCTAAACAAGGCTAAGCAAGCTGGATAATAGGAAATGATGGCTAAGCCTAGAAAGCTTGCGGGGCTCTGGTGGGCGGGGGAGGTGGCGGACTTCAAATAATCATGCCGCAGGCATACAAAACTGGGGTAAAAGCTTAAAGTTACATCAAAGGCTTAAATATATAGTATTAGGCTTGGTATTCCCCCAACATTCATACCCGATAGGCTGAAAACAAAAGCCAAGTATCCATAACGCAAGGAGAGCAGGGATGCTGTCCGTTTTTATCAGGGACGTAAACGTACAGGCTGAAGATATAACGCAAGACTGCAAGAAAAGCGCGATGAACTTTAAAGAGTCACTGAAGATTAGCATTTGTGACCGACAGTTCAAAAGCGTACAGGGACGTATGCTTTTGAGCGGAGGGAACAATTGCGGGTTTAACTTATAGGCTCGTTAATTGAAGAAAGAAACTTTAGCTCATATATTCTTTCCTCAATTCTAATAAATCGTATTTTATCTCCAGGTTTTGCATTAACAACCTTGTTTAAATAACTTCCAAAACGAGCTCTTGGGCTAATGGTAATAGAGCTTTTCACACACATATCGGTGTTTCTTACCTCCTTACCAAAGCGAAGTTCAATTAGCTTTCCTTGTTCATCTTTTGAACGGTCAGCAAAAGAATCTTTAGGGAAAAAATCAGAGAATTTTTCAGGAATATCAATGTAACCGTTTTTTATGCCTTTTTCAGTTAAAACAATATCAATATGTGCCTGCTCCTGCGAGTCAGGAAGATATTTATATTCAATCCTGTTTTTATACAGAATCAGTTCCATTTGCTCAGGGAATAAAGCGGAAAAAACTTGTTCAGTAAACCAGGCAGGGTCTACTTTTATAACGTTAGCAATGCGATGGGTGTCTTTGACTGAAATTTTTTCCACATCTTCTGTGATACCCCATAATTGGTCGCGAGTGTAATTAAGTAATTTAGCGGCTTGATCAAACCTAAATTCTTCACAGGCGTCACCATAGAATTTTTCTACCCTAGATTTTATGAAGGGTGAAATTTCCATATAACTTAGCTTCTCTGGCAACCTATCTGTTTCAAAAGAAACAAAAGTTGTTTTTATAAATCCTGTTTTTCTACTCTGTAGCCAGCGAAGTGCTTCAGTACTTTTCACCCACACACCATCCTCGCTAATTAGTTTATTTTCACCCTCTAAGTTAAGTGCATTTTTAACGCTTTTCTCATTCATGCCGGACAGTATAACGATTTCATCAATTAAGATTTCATCATCAAAATCAAGACGATGCCTAGCATCGCATAGTTCCATCATTTCCCATAACGGGGATTTTCTATAGATATCTTGTGCCATAGTTTTCAGCATTCCCCAGCCAGGGTCGCCATTTCCAGCGGACACGATACCATATGTGTCGGTTATTTCGAGAAACTCTCTAAAAATTGCATCTATGTAATCAAGATCCCAATCAACCCAATCTATACCTTCAATGCAGCGGGCATGATAGGCATATTCATAAAAAAATGGCAAAGCGCGACCTACATGATAGCGTGAAAGGTTAATGTTTTTAAGATCGCCCCAAATATCAATAGGGCTATTTTGAATAGATTCTAATAATTTGTTACCAGCTTTTGCTGAGCCATCACCGAGAGATATATCTATAAAAGATGTGAAGTGAAAAATGCGCTCTGAAAGTTCTTTTTGTAGTACTAAAAGTTTTTTATCGGCAGTGGATGTTTTTTTTTTCATTTGCTATCTCGATGCGGAGTAAGATAAATTTGATCTTATCATAAAAAGGTAGGAATTAAATAAATTTAAAATTTCACTGAAATTATTTTTTTAAAAAAAAACGCACAAGAGTGAAATGCTCATGTATACTGCCCCCACTTTCTAAATGAACAGGGGATCTGGATTATGACTCTGGCAGTTTACGCACAGACTAGAATGCTGCAGCGAGCAATGTTACTTATGCATGTTGATTGATCGCAGTTTGAGGTAGATAAACCTTAAACTGGTGTTGAGTTGATTTACTACAGCCATAAGTTTATGTTTTTCTAGTAAGTTACGATTAACAAAAGAAAGTCAATTTTAAATAAATCCAAGCAAGTAATATTAAATTTTTATTCCATTAACTTAACTTAACAAACAGGCCGTCTATGAAAAACCAACAATTTGAAGATTTTAAAAATTTCATTAATGAATCACCGAATTTTTCGGTGAATTCGCCATTAAGTGAAGCTCTTTTATTAAAAAAAGAGGGAAAAGTTAGTGTGTATTACTCCCCTTTTGAGTATGTTAATGTAAATGCAAAAATAGTCTTGGTTGGTATTACTCCTGGGCATCAGCAAGCAGTTAATGCATTAAATGTCGCTAAAAATGGATTAGATAATAATAATTCAACAGACGAAATTCTAAAGTCTGTTAAATCCAGTGCTAGCTTTAGTGGTCCTATGAGAAAAAATTTAATTAATATGCTTGATGATATTGGTCTTAATAAAAAACTGAACATTACCAGTACGGATCAACTTTTCACGACTCATTCACACTTGGTGCAAATGGCTTCTATCTTAAAAAACCCTGTTTTTGTTGATGGTAAGAACTACTCTGGCTCTCCATCAATGCTTAAAAGCCCTGTATTAAGAGAGTTAATAAACGATTTTTTTGTAGCAGAAATATGCAATAAACTAAAAAATCCCTTATTTATTTCTTTAAGCCCGAAAGTGACTGCTGCTTTGGAATGGCTTGCATCAGAAAATATCATTAGTAATGATCAAATATTAAGCGGAATACCACACCCCTCAGGAGCTAATGCTGAAAGAATAGCTTATTTTTTGGGCAATAAACCAAAAGATCAATTATCGGCTAAAACAAACCCAGAAACTATTGATAAAAATAAACAAGATCTTTTATTAAAGATAGGAGTCATTGGAAACAACTAACACTTTTATTAAAAATTTAAGACACTGATATTCAGCCTTTTAATTATCTAAGGTATAAACATAATGAATAATATTGAAAAATTAGAATACAAACTTCAGTTAACGATCAAGTACAAAGAGAAATTTTATACGGATAACCTGAAGTTTCGTGCTGCAGCAAAAACAAGCAAAACAATAGCAAAAATTGTAGCTAAAAAGGCAATATTATGGGCTGAAATCCAATCCTCAAAAGATATTGAAGAAAAAGGGTATCCTGAAATCAATCCATTCTTAGTAGATTATGAGCAAACATTCACTTTATTCTATACTCCTGGTTTTGGGTTATCAGAAATGCCAATGGTAGAAGATGCTGTTGAAGCACAGAATGCAAATGAATTTTATAATGCTGTAAAAAAGCAAGACGCTTTACCGTGGGTATGCAGCTCTATTGATGAAGAAATGTTTGATCTATTAAATGATAAATATGGAATAGACCATACTGGGGGGGTGCAAGATCTGTTGCGTGCCGCGTATGAAAAAATACAAAAATAGAAAATATGAAACGAGAATTATTCAAAATTTCTATCGGAAACTGTTGTACTTAAAGGGATAAAAAATACAATTCTCGAAGTTTAAAGAACAATGCGGCGTGCTTGGGGCGACACGACTAAACCGTAATCTCTCAAAGTCCTTGTTGTTGAAGTCCTCCGGGAGTAGTGACCCGGAGGCATTTTAAATTTTTATTATCCCCCACAAAACCCTAACAATCACCCCAGCCCCATCATCAGGATGCGGAGTACCACAATCAGCCAGCAACTTACTGCCAAGATCATGTAAGCCAAATGCATTCCTTATTTCCCTACCTAAGCCGAAGTGTAAATTAATCAGATCATCTTCTGGGGTAGCCGCTATTTTAGCTTTCTGCACATCACTCAACACAAGCAATAATCTATCAACTGCCTCGGTAACAGTTTCTGGTGCCTTTCCTAATCCAAGAGAAATATAGGTCATTATTAAAGCCGTCCCATGCCGCCAAAAAACATCATAAAGAAACCAGAAGCCAACATACCTAATATAGTTAAGATTAATAGGGCAGGGATAGAAGCAACAGCAAGCTTGACCAAAAGGGTATTTGAATATCGGTTACCACAACCTCTTGTTTATCATTGCTCATTTAATTGTCCTATTATCCATAATCCGCAAGCCATATCGCACAACTTCTCTTTGGGGTGGTGGTGTTAAATTAATTTCTAATTCCTTCAGAGCTAAACTAATCACTTCAGAATATCCCTGGTTCTTTTTCCCTTTACCAGCATAGTCCAATATTTTCATGACTCGCTGTAATCTTTCATTGTCATCTTCAGGAAGCCAACAAGATATTTTTGATTCTTTTGCTGCAATTTTAGATTTATAAAACCGCTGCTGTTTTTCTGTATTTGAAATAGCCATTTTCAGATACCCATTAATATATTCGGTTAGAGGTAACTATAGTCGGTTATTTCTAACTGTGCTGTAGATTAAACAGCCTAAATTACTTTTTGCCCATTTTAAGCTGAAATAGCCCAAAAACGATACTAAAGTTACTAAAACATTTGTTTTACGTAATTTCAGTGTTTTTCATACTGTAAATGTGTGTTTTTGTCGTCCTTAATAGGCTTTTTTCTGCGCCAATACTTAATTTTTACGTTTTGCCATTCTCAGTTAAACCCTATAAAATAGTAATTTTAGTAAATTGTGTAGCCTCGAATCCGAACGAAATTTTTCAAACAGGATTCGATGAGTGCGATGGAGGAACGATGGCCAATTCTATTGAACTGAAATTCAACAAGATCAAAAAAGAATTTTTGGAGTTTTTGAAATACACAAAGGGGCATGCTGAAACCACTTGTTACAATTACAACTCAGATTTAAACATCTGGATCGCATGGCTAACGGAAGAAAATCTGGATTGGCGCAAATGTCAGCCCACCGATGTTGAGCACTTTGTTAGCCACTTATCTAAGAAAGGTACCGGTGCTCATGCAGTAGCGAGAAAAATATCCTGTCTATCTACCTTTTATAAATGGGCTAAGCGCCGCGAGCATGTGCAAGATGATCCCATTTATTTAATAGATAAACCCAAACGCCCCAGCCGTATGCCTGTCTGGTTGGAATCAGAAGAACAGGATAGCTTTATGAAAGCCATGCGTAACTACGATGACATCCCGGAAACAATATTCGGACGCTCTAAAACCTCATCGGTTAAGATACGCCAGCGCTATGAACTGCTGTTTGAGTTGATCCAGAAATCAGGCTTGCGTATTAGTGAAGCTCTGGGCTTAAAAATCAGCGATATTCGCGTGGTTGATGGCGTGGCTAAATCGGTTAGGGTGATAGGGAAGGGCAATAAAGAGCGCCAAGTGCCATTGCCTGAGTCTTTTGGTCGGGTATTTTCAGTATCAATAGCCGATAAAAACCGTGATGAATACCTGTTTTCTAAAAAGCCAGGTGGTAAACCTATTGGCCAACATGCAGCACGAGCCTATTTAAAGAAGCTAGTAGAGAAAGCAGGCATTGATAAAAAGGTAACCCCGCATAAATTAAGGCATACATACGCCACGCGCTTACTGGAGAAAGACGTTCAGTTGATTGATATACAGGCTTTGCTTGGGCATGAAAGTATTGCTACTACGCAGATTTATACTCATGCGGGACAGGAGAGGTTGAGTAAGTTGGTGGCGGATATATAAAAAAGCTGATGCACAAGGATTAACTTCTGTTTTTTTAACCTCATTTGTGGTATAAAAAGCGGAAGTAAAAACGATTCTTGAACCCGGAAAGGAAATCATGCCGTGAAATTAAAAATTAGCACTGAAACCTTAGATAAAAAATTACGCCTTGAACATCTTAATCTTAATGAAGAGGCTTTAAAAGACGCAGTTAACCAAGGATACCTTGCACGTACAAAATTAACGGCTAATCATCCACGTATTTTTTTTGGGTATTCTACTTGGGCTGAAACAGTTGCCAGACTTCGCGAAGTTCTACTACCACTAGGTTGGATAAAATTAGATAAAGCTAACTATGAACTCGTCATTAATGAACCACTAGAGATAGCCATTGCAGTGGCAACAGGCAATGAATTGACAGGTTCATCACATGGAACGCCATCAAACAAATGCCCTAAAGGAGCCAATACGATGGAGGCCATCCAAGTAAACAATCAAATGGACTTATTTCCAGAAACTCTTTCTGCCTTACCTGCTAATCAAGATAATTTTACAACTTGGATTTTGCTTTACTACATTGCAGAAAATGAAATTCGCTATGAATTATCTTTGCCCTATTATATCAATAATAAAGGGCAGATAACAGCCTGGCAAGAACGCATTATCCTAACACCACTTCCACTTGGTGAAACACGAATTGAAGTGAACCCAATTGAAAGCCAAGATATCGATATTCCAATAAAGCGGAAAGCTTCATAAGTATGTTTAATCCGACTCGGTTTGCATTAGCCAGAAAGAGGCGAGGCATAAAGAAAAAAACCATAGCTCAACTTATAGGCGTTAGTGAAAGATCTATTACCAGTTATGAAAAAGGAACCCAAGAACCAACACAAGACACATTGTCTCGTATTGCAACAGCTCTTAATTTTCCAGCTAAATTCTTTTTAGCTGACGATATAGACGAACTAACACCTAATATTGCCAGTTTTCGTGCATTAACAAAAATGACAGCAAGTCAAAGAGATATAGCGCTTAGTGCGGGGAACATTGCATTGCTCCTAAATGAATGGATTGAACAACACTTTGAACTTCCTGAGATTGATTTACCTGATTTAGGGCGAGAGTCTACAGATAACCAACAAAGTCCTGAAGCCTCTGCAGATGCACTGCGACACCACTGGGGACTTGGGGAACTGTCTGTAAAAAATATGATTTCTTTATTAGAATCCAAGGGAATTCGAGTTTTTTCCTTAGCCATTGATGCCAGAGAAGTAGATGCTTATTCAATGTGGTATGGGGGAAAACCTTTTGTATTCTTAAATACACTCAAATCTGCCGAGCATTGTCGGTTTGATGCAGCTCATGAACTTGGACATCTTGTTTTGCATCGACATGGAGAGCCACAAGGTCAGGAAATAGAAAGGGAAGCTAATGCTTTTGCATCCGCCTTTCTTATGCCAAAACGCAGTGTTTTAGCTAATGCTCCTAAGTTTCCGACATTACCGGGTTTGATTACCTATAAAAAACACTGGACTGTTTCAGTGGCGGCTCTTAACTACCGGTTGCACGCACTCGGCTTAACAACTGACTGGGTTTATAGAACACTCTGCGTACAAATTTCAAGCGCAGGATATCGAACTCAAGAGCCGGAAAGCGCACCTCATGAAACATCACAGGTGTTACCTAAAGTATTTGCCGCATTGCGAGAAGAAGGCATAAGTAAGCAGGATATCGCGCAACAATTGATGATAGATTCGACTGAAATTGAACAATTAACATTTGGTTTGATGTTAGCAGTACAAAGCTCTACTAAACAACCCATATCTTCTATACCGCGCGATAGAAGCCATCTACGAGTCATTAAATAAAAGGATTTAAGTCATGCGTCCATACCGTACAGATCACTCCCGCCTTGCATTATTTACCGTTAGCAATATAATGGTAAGTAACAATACCCTCCACGCTTCTCATAAGAACAGCGCACCCTGGAGGGTTACTTTTTTCTGGAGGGTTAAAAAGTGACGCAGCCCGCCAAACCCAAAAAAATCCCCTACGACAAAATACCGTTAGAACTGGAAAATCAGTTGCAACAGCTAAAAGATCGGGGAATGTCAATTTCAGACGATACGCAAGCTGTACACTATCTTGGACACCTTAACTACTACCGACTTGCGGCTTATTGGTTGCCGTTTGAAAAAAATCATGCGAACCATAAATTCTATCCCGGCACACAATTCGACGACGTTTTAAATCTTTATATTTTTGATAGGGAATTGCGCTTGTTGCTGATTGATGCCATTGAACGCGTTGAAGTCTCCTTACGCACCCAATTTTCCTATCATCTTAGTCTTAGTCATGGAACTCATCCGCATTTAAATCCAGACTTGTTTTATAGTCAGGACAGATATAATCGTGCTCTTGCCAAACTAGAAAAAGAAGCTAAGCAAAGTGGTGAAGAGTTTATTAAGCATCTAAACCGAAAATATCAGGAAACTTTACCGCCTATCTGGGCTGTTGTTGAACTGATGACCATAGGGCAGCTTTCCCAATGGTACGATAATTTAAAAAATCGTCATAACCGTAAAATAATCGCAGATATTTATGATGTAGATGAAACCATTCTCTGCTCATTTATTCATCACTTAAGTACCGTTAGAAATTATTGCGCGCATCACGCGCGAGTCTGGAACCGTGATTATACCGTCACATTGAAAATCCCTAACAAACGACCGCAAGCATTAATCGCAAACTTTAACACCCATAATCATGCCAAGCGAAAGTTATACAATACCTTAGTATTACTGGTTTATCTAATGGATAAAATCTGCCCTGAAAATCACTGGAAAAACAATTTGGCAACGCTACTTAAAAAACACCTTATTAATGAACAAGCAATGGGCTTTCCAAAAGACTGGCAACAACGCCCAATCTGGACAAACTTAACACTCTAATTATTTCAAGGATGAATTATGCCTATTTTGCACTGGCTCAATAAAGATCAAGCGGTAAAAACTGCGAAACAATCAGCCTACCGTTTATTAGAAGAAGTCCCTGAGCTTTCTTATGGCGATCAGAGCACGGAAAATATGCTGATTCAAGGCGATAACTTGGAAGCATTGAAAGCACTGATTCCATTTTATGCAGGTAAGGTGAAATGTATTTATATTGATCCGCCATACAACACTAAAAGTGCCTTTGAACACTATGATGATAATTTAGAGCATAGTCAGTGGCTGTCCTTAATGTACCCAAGATTGGAATTGTTGCGAGAGTTATTAAGCGAAGACGGTAGTATTTGGGTTTCAATTGATGATAATGAAGCTCATTATTTAAAGGTGATGATGGATGAAGTTTTTGGCCGTCGTAATTTTCTAACTAGCTTCGTCTGGAAAAAGAGTTATGGGGGGGGGGCAAAATCAAAATGGTTTGTAGGCTTACATGAGTTTGTTCTTTGTTATACAAAAAACATTGGAAGCTTTCCAGATATGTTCTTACCACCAGACCCCGATGCAGTAAAAAAGTATTACAAATATACGGATGAAAAATTCGATACACGAGGCCCATATAGATTACAACCGTTAGCAACAACAAGCATGGATGATAGGCCAAACCTGAAATATGGAATTTCAATTCCAGATGGTCGTGAAATATGGCCAGAAAAACAATGGCAATGGTCAAAAGAAAAAACTCAACAAGCTCTCGCGAATAATGAGCTAGTTATTTCAGAAAAAAAAGAAAAAATCACCGTTTCATATAAGCAATATTTGAAAAATATAGACGGGGAAGAAAGGAAACGTAAACCAACAAATTTGATTGAAGGTCACTACACGCAGCATGGAACATATGAGAGTATGGCGTTATTTGGCCTTTCTGATAAGTTTTCTTTTCCTAAACCAGAAGGACTAATATCTAATATTTTCGAAGCATGTACTAATCCAACTGATCTTATCCTTGATTCATTTATTGGATCTGGTACTTCAGCCGCTGTAGCCCATAAAATGAACCGCCGTTATATAGGCATAGAGTTAGGCGAACATGCTCAAACCCATTGCCAACCGCGCTTAAAAAAAGTTGTTGATGGTGAACAAGGAGGAATTTCTAAAGCCGTTAATTGGCATGGCGGTGGTAGCTTCAGGTTCTTTAAACTTGGCCAAACCGTATTTGATGAATACGGTGCATTGAACACTGACATCAAATTTATAACGCTGGCCGCACATATTTGGTATGCGGAAACTCGAACACCTTTAGCAACAAAATCAGACTCCCCATTTCTGGGTATCCATAATGGCAAGGCTTATTTCTTGCTCTATAACGGAATTTTAGGCGATAAACGACCACAAGGCGGTAACGTACTCACCTCAAAAATTTTGGAACATTTACTTCAGATAAAAGAACATGATGGCCCTATGGTTATCTATGGCGAAACCTCTCGCTTAGGCTCAAGCGGATTACTGCAAAATGACATCACATTTAAACAAATACCTTACGACGTAAGCGCATTGTAAAAATAAAAAGGACTCGAATGTTTAGTTTAAAAGGCTACCAACAACGCGCGATTGACACTTTATCCAATTTTTTAAGTAAGGCTAGAAATTACCAGAGTATTGAACAAGCTTATACTGAAACTTTACAGGAACAAAGTCTCCCTGATTTGGCTTATCGGGATTATGGCTTTGATGATGTACCTTATGTCTGTTTCAGGATTCCAACAGGGGGCGGTAAAACAGTTTTAGCTTCCTATGCGATTGCAACCGCTGCGCGTGAATACCTAGATACAGATTATCCTATTACTTTATGGCTAGTACCAACTAATACCATACGTTTACAAACGGTAGAGGCATTAAAAACGCCAGGCCACCCTTACCGAGAAAAACTTGATCTATCCTTCAATCATCAAGTTTTAGTGTTAGATATTGATGAAGTCACTCAGATTCGCCCACAAGATATTGGCCAAAAAGCGATTGTTATTATTTCCACACTGGCTAATTTACGGGTTAATGATACTTCAGGGCGTAAAGTTTACGCCTATCATGAAAATTTTGAACCACATTTTGACGATATTACAGAGCATCATGTTTCATTGGTTCATTTGGAGAAAGTCGGTGTAAATGATATTCAAGAAAATGGGCTAAGTGCGAGTGAACTAGGAAAAGTTAAATACTCCTTTGCTAATTTACTAGCTTTACATCAACCGCTCATTATTGTTGATGAAGCACATAATGCCCGAACATTACTAACTTTTGACACATTAAAGCGCATTCATCCAGCGGCTGTTATTGAATTTACGGCAACACCTAATGTTAGCACAACCAATGGCAGTAATATTCTTTATCACGTTTCCGCTGCTGAATTAAAATCAGAAGAAATGATCAAGTTACCGATCATTTTAACGGAACATCAAAATTGGCAAAATGCAGTACGAGACACCGTTATCACCCGCAATAAACTCGCTTTAGATGCACAAAACGATGAAAGCTATATTCGCCCCATTGCCTTATTACAAGCTGAGGCTAAAAATGGTGAGGTAACGGTTGAGGTACTGAAAAAATATTTAACTGAAGATTTACATATAGCCCTTGAAAGCATAGCAATTGCGACAGGCAAACAAAGAGAGTTAGATGGTCTTAATCTCTTTAATCCCAGCTGCCCTATTGAATACATCATCACTATCGAAGCATTAAAAGAAGGTTGGGACTGTTCTTTTGCGTATGTATTTTGTTCGGTAAAACAAGTCAGTTCCAGTAAAGATGCTGAACAATTATTAGGTCGTGTATTGCGCATGCCATTTGCTAAACGCCGAGTAGTTGAAGATTTAAACCGCTCTTATGCCCATTTATCAACTAAAGGCTTCGCTAATGCAGCTAAAGAATTAACCGATAAGCTAATTGCAATGGGCTTTGAGGAAATGGAAGTAGCCGCTTTTTTACGCCAACAAGCGCCTTCAAGTGGTCAGTCTGATTTGTTTGGTAAAGACAATAACCCGATAAGTCCACCCGTAGCCCCTCAAACGGTTGTCATAGAACTACCTAAAATGCCTGATATTAGCGTTTTAAATACTGATGAAAAAAGACAACTGGCGATTACGGAAGATAAAGAAAATAAAACAATAATTGTCCGTGTTACCGGAGAAATATCAGAAAAATTACAGGAAGCTTTACTTAATGCTGCTGGCACTAAAAAACAAAACAAGGAAGCTATTGCTCGTGATTTACGTATTCACAACCAAGGTATACAAGCACAAAAATCACCTGCTGAACGTGGTGAATTGTTTGGAGAGTTACCTTTGCTTTGCGCATATGTACAGCAAGAACTAGAGCTTATTGAGCCAGAAAATATTATGCACAATGGCCAATTGAGTTTATTAAATTATCCGGCCAAATTAAATAATTTCCGTATCGAAGAAACCAGTAATAGCTTCTCAATTGATATGGGCGATAAAACTATTAGCTACCATATCGCCAAGCAAAACGAAGTAATCAACCTAAATGAAGATCTTCTTGATGTCACTGAGCAAGATGTCATCCGTTGGCTGGATCGTGAATTGAGACAATCGGATGTAAAGCAAAGTGAAATGATTAAATTCAACACTTCACTGGTCAATGATTTACTACAAAAACCGGGCATAAATTTAACGGCTTTAGTGCGTAATAAATACCCGTTAGCGCGTGCCATTAAAGATTTAATTGGCTTGTATCGAAAACGGGCGCAAAAAGAAGGCTATCAACACACTTTATTTGATTCTGAAGCCAAAATTGAATTGAGTGATAGTTTTGTTTATAGCTTTTCTCCACAAAACTATCCAGCTAGACCGCCTTATTATGTAGGTCGATACAAATTCCAAAAACATTATTTTTCGCTTATAGAGGATTTAAAAGCACAAGGTGAAGAATACGAGTGCGCCAAGGCTATTGATAGCCTACCAGAAGTGAAATACTGGATTCGTAACTTGGTGCGCCGTGATCATGCATCTTTTTGGCTACCACTGGCACATGCGAAATTTTATCCTGATTTTATTTGTGCATTAACTGATGGTCGAATGCTGGTTGTTGAATATAAGGGGGATGCTTATGTGTCTAACGATGATTCTGCTGAAAAGCGAGCTGTTGGGGATTTATGGGCAAAAAATAGTAATGACCAGTGTTTGTTTATTATGGCGGTTGAGCAGGATAGTGAAGGACGGGATGTTAGGCAGCAGATTCAAAAATACATACAAAATTCGAGGTTAGAAAATGATAGCAGACTACAATGAGGGATTAGAAGAAATTGAAAGTGAGACTGACGACGTAGATAGTACGCCACCTACATATGAAGTTATTACTTATCCTGCCGACTTTACACTAGAAGGTTTGGTGTCAAAATATAGAAAAGGAACAATGATTGTTCCTGGATTTCAGCGAAACTTTGTTTGGAATATAAAACAAGCAAGTAGACTTATTGAATCATTTCTACTTGGATTACCTGTGCCAGCTATATTCCTTTTCACTGATGACAAAAAAAATGAACAGTTGGTAATCGATGGTCAGCAGCGACTTATGACTGTATTTTACTTTTTTGAAGGATATTTTGGTGAGCCTATTAATGGTCGTAGAAAAGTATTCAAGTTATCAGGACTAAATGAAAAAAGTCCGTTTTACAATAAAACATATAATGATTTGAGAGAGACTGATCAAGCTGCATTTAATAAATTAAATGACAGTGTGCTCCGTGCTTTCGTCGTCAAACAGATTACTCCAAATGGTAATACTAGTGTATTCCATATTTTCGAAAGGTTAAATACTGGTGGTACACAACTAGTTGGACAGGAAATTAGAAACTGCGTCTACCATGGTGCATTTAATGACATGCTATGCCAACTAAATAAATACAACAATTGGAGAAAAATTTTTGGGTCTGAACTACCCCACAAAAGACAAAAAGACATTGAACTTATTCTTCGCTTCTTTTCTTTCTATGAAAATGGCGATAATTATGAACGACCTATTAAAGATTTTATGTCTAATTATATGGCTAAACATCAAAATATTGAACAAGATAAAATTGAGCAATTTGAGATCCTTTTCAAAAATTCATGCGATAATATTTTAGAATATTTAGGAGAAAAACCATTTCATATCTGGTCTGGTTTCAATGTCGCGGCTTATGATTCAATATTCACTACTCTTGCTAAATGCGGCTTCAAAGACAATACAGCTGAAAATTTTGAGAAACTTATAAAAGATGATGATTTTGTAAAAGGTGTACGTGGTGCAACCGCTGATGAAAAAATTGTAGCACTAAGAATGATGTTAGCAACACAATATTTTTCCTAATGATTATTTATCAAAGAATTGAGGCTGCCCTCGAAACCTGTGAGAATCATATTGTAAATTTAGATCAAACAAACATGGCAGATAAAGAACTTGAAACATATTTAGTTTCTGGTTTGGTAGTTTTAATTATTTCTGAGTATGAAGAATATCTTGAGTCTCTATTTATTAAAAGGGCTGAAAAGTGTGGTGATACTCATGCATCTAACTATATAAAAATAGCACTAAGCCAAAAATTTAGAAGCCCTGACCTAAAAAAAATAAATGAAACACTAAAACGATTTGACAGCTCCTACAAAGAAGAATTTTCAAGTGAAATTGAAAATTCACCATCACATGCAGCCTGGGACTCTTTAATGAAAGCTAGACATGCAGTTGTTCATAAAAAAGGTAGTCTAAATTTGACATTTAGAGAATTAAAAATAAATTACTCTTTAACAAAAGAAATTATAAAAAGAGTAGAAACTGTATTAGGTCTTGAAAATAATAATTAAATCAAAACATCCTCTCCAACCCCCCAGGAGTTGAGCCACTTTCCCCACCCGAAAACCTCAACTCCACCCCCTCATCCCCCGGCCTCAACCAAAACTGCACAACAACTTCCCCCCGAATAGCCACCATATTCAAATACTCGCTTAAATCCGAAGCTTTGGCATAATGCAGCCTAACACTACTACCACTAAACATCACCGGATGATATAGCTCAATATCATTTACATTAACCATCATTCCAGAATCAACAAACAACTCACCCAACAAATAATAATCATGATTAGCCTTTAAATTATTCACTAACCACCGTAATGAGCGGCCATTCATATTCACCCGCTGAGTAATCACCCGTAACGGTTCGCCTTTGATCAGCACGGCTTCTTTGGGGAATAAATTATGATTAACTTCACTATCCCCGACCGCCCTAGATTGACCGTTATACTCGACAATCAAACCACCCTGCCATGCGCCTAAAATCGGACAGTTACAGGCAATATGCTCCAGCGTTAAGTTATCAATCGCGTTCAGCTCCAGTGAATAAAAGTTTTTACCCTGCACTTTCACATATTCATCATGGGCAATTTCAAAGTTACGCAATATTTGATGCAAGCCACCCCGTAAACCTAAATTACTCATCGGGTACAAGCCAAGGCAAAATACCAGAAGCGAACACATCACTATCATTTCTGCTTTGCTACCCACTTCCAACCGGAATTTAATCTTACCCGGCATCACCACCCGAATAGCCGAAGGCCAAAACAGATCCACACCGCGAATATTGGCCATGTCGATTTGCAGATGTGACCAGTAGCCGCCAACAATAGCCCAGAATGCTAAGGGATAAGTAAAGTACAGTGGTGAAGCTAACGCCGATAGAATTCCCACGCCAATTAATGAATGGGTAATGGTTCGATGACCAAACCGCTTTTCCAGCGGCACCGATATAAAAAACAACGGTCGCCCCACTTTTGAGGTGGGTAAATCAATGTCCGGCATTAAAGAGAATAATGCAGCAATCGCCCAGTTAATGATGCTGGTTTCATACTCAAAAACTGTTGCACCGCCTAGATATAGGACTGATGAAAAGGCAATATGCGTACCTGCTAACATACCAGTTATGACCTAATTGGTACATCAGGGAAACGGCACCACTCATCACTGTTAGCAATACTCTCAGTAGAAATTAAACAGGCTTCCAATACATCACCTGAAATACCTTGACTATGCAAAGCCTCTTGCACGCTTTGGTATTCTTGGTACGGTTCAATATTATATTCAGTCATTGCAGCTAAAAACCCTTTCATCCATTCAAGGCAATTATCTAACTGTGGTAAAAACTTTTGTACATCCTCCCCACCTTTAAAGAATACCCAACCGTTTGCCCATAAAATTTCTTCTTCGACTTCAGTATCCATAGTATTCATCGCCCAACCCCTTTAAATATAAAGAATCGAAACGTCAAAAACAGCGCCGCACCCATACCGCCCATGATATATAAGGTCTTATCTCCCGTCCCCATGCCGATATAACGCATCGAGACAATTAGCGCCCCTAAGATCATCACCATTGGCGTAAAGTCTAAATATTGAATACCCGCCTCATGGCGCATTTCGCGCACCTTACGCTTATCAATCAACCGTTCTTTGCCCGATTCATCGAGCATGTCATAAATAGCTTGCGGAATACCGCCCGACTGTTTGACGACATGCGAAATATATTGATCTGGTGATTCAATCAGCATGCCTTTAGTAGTAATGTACTGTTTGATAACATCGTGCGCTACAGCCTTTGAAAGCGGCCTAATGCTAATCTCTTTCATTTTCCACCACAGCTTTTTAACTCTGGCCTTTTTCTCCGAAGCACAACCAATCACCTGAGCATGTTCAAAGATTGCCAACCAGAAAGCCATTTGTGTGGGTGTTAAGCTGGTTAAATCATCCACAGCAATAATGGGTTTATCTTCAGCTTTTGCCAGCGCCGGAATAACCGCTTGCGTTAAATCGCGCATACTCATGCGATTGACCTTATTTTTAATTTCCGCCCAGTCAATTTCAGATCCAGGCGTACCATGGAAAGATGCAGGTAATTCGAGTTCTTTAGCGGTCAACAAGTCCATCTCTAACATTTGCCGAGCCATTTCCACAAACTGACCTTTTGCCTGGTGATCATGTAGCCGAATAATCAAACCAACTCTACCGCTCACTTGCTCCAAGGCTTCACGCAATACCGCTGACTTACCAATACCCACGGAACCGGTCAAAATGACATGCTTACCTTTGCGTATTTCAGCGACTAAATCAGCTACCACTTCATCACGCCCAATTAAACCCGTAATCTTATCCATCAAAGCCCCCTAGAGCCGCTTCATCGCCCTTTAAATAAGCTAAGAGTGTTTTCCAGTGATTACCGGCATAACGCGCTAAACGATGCCTCTGAGTTTCAGATTGCAGGGTATTTTTAGCCACTAAAGCATCTTCCGTATTAATCTTTTCCGCTAAAGTCCAAAGCTTATCCATATCGGACGCATAGCCCTGATCAATACGTTCTTTTAGCCACTTGGCTTTTTTCTGAAAAAACTCACGACGTACTTTTGAGGCTTCTAATTCTGACTCTAACAGCCTGAGCTTTGCCATATCAGTCATAACGCTGGTATTCAGGCTGGCTAACGCCTTTTTCTCGGTCACTTGTTTGAGTGCCTGTTCTCGCTCTTCTTTTCTTGAAGACAAAGGAATATTGAACTGTAGCCCTCCGTAAACAGTATAAGGCGTTTCTATAAAATCAGTACCTCCAAATCCTGCCTTACCGCTAAAGGTCGTATTTTCCAGCACATAATCTAAAGCACTCGGCACTGCATACACTTCACTAACCTCATGCTGTGAACGAATGACTGGGTTCGTGTTGGCGATAAACGCTAAAACCTGGGCATCATCCCAAGCATTCGCTTGTAGAGGTATTAATAAGGTTAAGCACAATAAAACTCTTAAAAACATAATTGATTTTTTGTTTATACAAAAGTTAAGTTTTGTTATAACAAAATATAGTTTATATAACAACAAAGTTAAACTATTGATTTAAAAACAAAAAAGTATTACTATCAATGTATTACTTATTGAGGTAACTAAAATGCGTGTAACCAGTAAAGGCCAAGTGACTATCCCCCGCGATGTCCGCGAAAGCATGGGCATACTCCCATCAGAAACTGAGGTTGAGTTTTTACAAGATGAAAACGGGCGCTGGTATATTTCTAAAGCTAAAGCCTCCAAAAACACAGCAAGCCGTTTCAGGACCGCACATAAAGCCGGAAAATTAACCATGAGCACCGACGAAATCATGACTTTAACGCGGGATGAAGCATGGCCATCATCCTGATTGATACCTGCATAGTCACCGATCTAGCCGATCCTGACAGTGATTGGTTTGAATGGAGTGCTACAACACTTGAACATCTGGACCAAAATAATACGTTCGTGATTAACCCTATCATCTATGCTGAGTGTTCAGTGGGATTTGAGCATATTGAAGAGGTGGAGGCCTTATTTGATCATTTAGGTTTTGAGAGTAAACCTATACCTAAAGAAGCCCTGTTCTTAGCCGGCAAAGCCTTTCTGCAATACAAGAAACGTAAAGGCGGAAAAACGAATGTGCTGCCAGATTTCTTTATCGGTGCGCATGCTGCGGTTGCAGGTTATCAATTAATTTCCCGTGATAAAGGCCGGTTTAGCACGTATTTTCCTAGCGTGGAATTGATCATGCCTGATACCACCAGCGGACTAAACTAATGCAGCTTAAAGAAGTGGAGTTATTATTTCAGGCGGGGGCATTAGAACTCCCTATTATCCAACAAACAGCATCAGGTGATGGTTGGGTAGTAACGCTTAACGGCACTCACCAGCTCAAACCTGAATTAGAAATTGCGCGCGGTGGAACTCGAATTTTTAAAAAGTTGGATGCAGCTGTAGGCGTGTTGTTTGATATTGGTTTTAGTGAAATCAGGATTGTTCAGTGATATTACGGGGTAAATAAATGTTCAGAATAACCAGCCAGCTGTGCGAAGTGTTCGATTGTACTGACCAACAGCTTGAAGAAAGCGGTTTGCTAGATCAATTTAATGCCTGGCTAAAGAATAACACTGACCAGGTTGTCAGCCATGGCATCGAGTTTGGTGAAGAGATCAATAGGGAAATTGCGGTTAGATTTTACGCAGAACAAAAAACACTTAATCGTCATCCCCCATTAACCATGAAACCCCAATAAGAACCAGAATAGTGTTGAAAAAACCAACCTTGCTTACTGCGCTAAAAAAAGACCTAATCACTGCGTAAATTAAAAATATAATGAATGCCGCTAAAAAATTACCACTCATTATCCATAGCAAAAAGAAAAGTATAAAAGCTGTTAGGCTCATTTTAAAGCTGCCTTCAACCCCTTAATCCTATCTCTTGCCTGCTCATAACTCTCACCAGGCCTAGCCTGCGCTTCAACCTCCTTTTTAGTGACATGCTTGGGTAAATAATCGAGGGCTTTGTTTTCTTTCGGCGGTTCTTTGCGGGTGAACATCACTACATCATCTTCCATTGAGATGTTGTATTCGGGGAGGTGGTTGGTTTCGCTGATTTTTTTGATGTTAAAGCGAAGAGCCTTTATCTGAGAAGTAATGCCAATTTTTGTTTTAAGATTTTCTAGCTTAATTTTCCAAGTTACTTGATTACCGCAATGCTTCCTAGCTAACTCATACAATCGCCTTTCAGTTGGCTTCCTTAGTGTGAAATAGTCTTTATCGATACTTAATACTGCATTACCTAACACTGAGTTATAAAACCAATTAGATAAACTTATTTCAATCGACGAGGCACGACCTTGTTCGTTTTCTTTAACAATCTTCCATGCGTCAATAAGCCCGAATTCTTCTGTAATCTCGACTCCATTTGTCTTGATGTTTGTTTGAATAACAGTGCCTTTTAAACGCTCAAGTCCTTCTTGTAGTTGATTGTACTGAAAACCACCGGTACCTTTATTTGTTGCAATTAAATAATCATATGAAGTGAATCGAACCGTCTTGGAAATATTCTCGCCAGAATTTTTTGCATTCATCAATGAACTTGCGAGATACAGCAAAATATCTTTATCCAGAATAGTTGCCAACCCGGTGTAACTAGGCTTAATGGTTATTTTTATTCCGTTATGCTCATATTTTAAAACTCTATGATCGGGTTTTTTTGAAAGACTAAAAACAGGATGTTCCATCGATGCAATGTCATCCTTAAAAGAATCAAACACATCACAGATAAAAAAATCCTTATTGTCATTTTTGCTAGAAAGTGATGGGGGGCTCATAAATATCGGTGTATCGAAAACTTTTTATGCTTTTCCAGTCAATCTTGATTTTTTTATAACTTAATTTTCTATAAAATCGCATCTTCTTAAGATGTCGTAGAAGTCTAACCGAATGTCGTAGAAGTCTAACCGAATGTCGTAGAAGTCTAACCGAATGTCGTAGAAGTCTAACCGAATGTCGTAGAAGTCTAACCGAAAATAAAATAAATCCCACTAATACCAAGGCATACAGAGCATATTTTCACCCTGTAACTTATATTAACTATCTTTTAACTTATCTAACTTAGGTTTTTCTTTTTTATTTGTTAAAAAAGACAAAAGAAACAACCTCAAAAAAATAAATATTGTTCTTTTTTTGTTCTCTTGTTATGATTTATAAAAACAAATGGAGAACATAATTGATTAATCTAACGCGCAAACAAAAAGAGATTTTTGAATTCCTATTAAACAATCAACAAAACTCTTCCTATCCTCCAACTCTCGATGAAGTATGTCAGGCGTTAGGCTTAAGTTCGCGCGGATCTCTACATAAACATATTCAATCTTTAATTGAGGCTGGCTTAGTTGAATCTTCTGATCGTAAGCAAAAAGGTGTGCGCTTAACGGAGAAAGCTAAAAACTACCTGACAACAACAGATACTACCAGAACGCCTTTTGTCGGCTATATCGCTGCCGGTAAGCCCATAGAAGCCATAGAAAACATTAGCTATATGGCAATACCGGATCAAATTAAAACAGAAAACAGTTGTTATATTTTGCAGGTTAAAGGCGATTCCATGATTGAAGAAGGGATCTTTAATGGCGACTGGGTAGTGATTGAACAACGAATCACTGCCCGTAATGGTGAAATTGTTGTCGCTTTGATTGATAAAGCGGAAGCCACCTTAAAGTTTATTGAGCAGTACCCGCACGAAACCTTACTGATCCCCGCTAATTCCCATATGTCCGCTATGCACTTCAAGCCTGAGCAAGTCGAAATACAAGGCGTGCTCGTCGGACAAATGCGCAGTTACGTTAAACACTAGGAGAATGACCATGCAACAAAAAATCCACATGCAAGACCAAGTGACCAACCGTATTCAAATGATTATGGATGAACAGTGCCAAGAGATTAAGCAAGCTGCGGATAGCGCTGCCAGTTTTGTTTTAATCGTGGTTATTTTAGCTATTGGGATTGTTTGGTAATAATTTACAGGTTACCTTTTTATTATGATGATGAATACTTCTCGGCTATTTTCGCATGCTGATAACAGACACGAACCACAATACCCTGTTCGATCTTATCCAGTTTGGCCGGTCTAGTGCAACGCTCACCATTCCCCTTAATGGCCATACAATTATGCTCACGGTGCAATAACGCATCATAATCATGTTTCAATAAGCGATAGCTCGACTTTAACGCCTCAAGTCTGCTCTCTGTATGCACTGCATTCAAATGCGCTTTATCGCGCTCCTGAACGAGCTTTAAGCTGATTTCTTGCTGTTTAGCTAACGCACGCACAATAATGCGCTTTTCGGCTTCTAAAGGGGTTTGAAGTCCAATGGTACGGAAACGTACGTTAGCGCCCAGAATCAGTCAATAGACGCATAAATTCCGGCATCCTAATTATTCGCCAGCAATTTGTATACTGTAGATCGACCAATTCCGAGTTGCTTGGCAATCG
>JAIPFI010000025.1 GCA_021736705.1 Methylococcaceae bacterium
GAATTTGGGAACAGGATTAAGTGATGTTGGAAAATACGAAAATTGCCATGATTGGCTTAGGTTATGTGGGTTTACCTCTTGCTGTTGAATTCGGGAAAAAGTACACAACGGTTGGCTTTGATATCAATAGACCCCGTATTGATGAATTAAACTTAGGTCATGATCATACTTTAGAAGTGAGTGATGAAGAATTAGCTGAAGCGGATAAGTTGAGTTATACCGCTGATATTGACGATATTAAAACCTGTAATGTTTATATTGTTACTGTGCCGACACCCATTAATGAATATAAACAACCTGACTTAAGTCCACTAGAAAAAGCGAGTGCTTTACTAGGTGAGGTGATTAAACAGAATGATATTGTTATTTATGAATCGACTGTCTATCCGGGAGCAACCGAAGAAGTTTGCATACCTATTTTAGAGCAGGTTTCTGGTCTGAAATTTAACGAAAATTTTTACGTCGGTTATAGCCCTGAGCGAATTAATCCGGGCGACAAAGAGCATCGAGTCACCAATATTTTGAAAGTGACATCGGGTTCAACGCCTGCCATCGCTGAACAAGTTGATCAACTTTACAAAAGTATTATTACGGCCGGTACACATAAAGCCAGTAGTATTAAGGTCGCAGAAGCGGCCAAAGTCATCGAAAATACCCAGCGTGATGTTAATATCGCTTTAATTAATGAGTTAGCCTTAATTTTTAACCGCTTAGGCATTGATACCGAAGAAGTATTAATCGCTGCGGGAACGAAATGGAATTTTTTACCTTTTCGTCCAGGCTTAGTTGGTGGGCATTGTATCGGTGTTGATCCTTATTATTTAACTTACAAAGCACAATCGATTGGTTATAACCCTGAAATCATTTTGTCCGGTCGACGTATTAATGATGGTATGGGCGAATATGTTGTTTCTCGCTTGATCAAATTAATGCTACAAAAACGTATTCATGTACAACAGTCTGATGTATTGATTATGGGCTTGACCTTTAAAGAAAATTGCCCTGATTTACGTAATACGCGAGTCGTTGATATAGTTAAGGAATTAAAAACTTACGGTGTTAATGTACATATTTATGATCCATGGGTTGATTCCGAAGAGGCAATGCATGAGTATGGAATACTGCCTATAACGTCTTTAGAAGATAATAAATATGATGCTATTTTATTAGCGGTTGCTCATGAGCAATTTAAGAAAATGGATATTAAGCAGGTCAGGGCATTAGGTAAGCCAGATGCTGTTATTTATGATTTAAAATATTTATTTTCTGCTGAACTCACAGATGAGCGATTATAAACGATGAAAGTAATGGTTACCGGCACAGCCGGATTTATAGGCAATCACCTCGCAATAAAATTATTAGAGCGTGGAGATGAAGTTATTGGCATTGATAATTTAAATGATTATTACGATGTTAATTTAAAATTAGCGCGTTTAGACAGAATAAAAGATCACCCCAACTTTACCGATGTTAGAGCTGATATTTCTAATAGAGAGCGTATGGAGGCTTTATTTAAAGAGCATCAGCCGCAGCGTGTTGTCAACTTAGCGGCACAAGCGGGCGTTAGATATTCTATAGAAAACCCACATGCTTATATTGAAAGTAATATAGTTGGTTTTTTAAATATCTTAGAAGGTTGCCGGCATAATCATGTCGAACATTTGGTTTATGCGTCTAGTAGTTCTGTTTATGGTGCTAATGAAAGCATGCCTTTTTCCGTGCATGACAATGTCGATCATCCTTTAAGTTTGTACGCTGCTTCGAAGAAGTCGAATGAGTTAATGGCACATACGTATAGTAATTTATATAACTTGCCGACCACGGGTTTGCGGTTTTTTACCGTATATGGTCCTTGGGGTCGCCCTGATATGGCCTTGTTTTTATTTACTAAAGCCATTCAGGAAGGAAAACCAATACAGGTTTTTAACTACGGCAAGCATCGTCGTGATTTTACCTATATCGATGATATTGTCGAAGGTATTATCCGAACTTTAGATCATGTTGCGCAGCCTAACCCAGATTGGAGTGGTAAAAATCCAGATCCAGGTACCAGCAAAGCGCCTTGGCGAGTCTATAATATAGGTAACCAAAGCCCTGTAGAGTTAATGGACTATATTGAGACCTTAGAGAAGTTTTTGGGTAAAAAAGCTGAAAAAGTACTATTGCCATTACAGCCAGGTGATGTTCCTGATACTTATGCTGATGTAGATGCGTTGGTTCAGGATGTTGGTTACAAGCCTAATACTACTATTAAGCAGGGTATTGAGAAGTTTGTGGCTTGGTATAATAGTTATTATTCATAAGCCTATATCAAAATGGGAAAACAGGATGTTATTTCTAAAAGCATTTTAAAACGTATCTTTGTTGATGTTGCTACGTATTTATTCGGCTTAAAGTTGCATAATGTGCAGTTAATAGATACAGAGCAGCAAAGAGTAGAGGATAGACGCGCGGATTTAGTCGCTAAAGTGCAAGATGAAGCAGGAAATAAATTTATCTTGCATATTGAAATACAAAACCAAAATCAGCGCATAATGCCAATAAGAATGCTGAGATATTTGACGGATATTAAATTAAATTATCCTAATGAAAAGGTATTTCAATATCTGCTTTACATTGGTCAGGAAAAACTGAATATGGGTTGTGGTATTCAGAGTCAGCAGCTTGATTATCAATACGCAGTTATTGATATGCATACTATTGATTACCATGATTTTATTACGCAAAGTACCCCAGATGCTATTGTCATGGCAATTTTGTGTGATTTTAAAGGTGTACCAGAAAAAGAAATTGTTCATGAGTTATTAAGTAAGCTACTGCATTTAACCAAAAATAGTTCGGCGAAACAAAGAGAATATATTTCGATGTTAGAAATTTTAGCTAATAATCGAAGTTTAGATGTAGATATACAACGGGAGTTTGAGATGCTAAACCTAGAAATTGAGCAATTGCCTAGCTATAGAATAGGCATGAAAAGAGGTGAGAGCCAAGGTGAGTTGCGAGGTGAAAAACGCGGTGAAAAAATAAAAGCCATGCTCATCGCTAAAAAATTACTAGGCACGGGTATGTCAATAGAGCAAATTTCTGAAATCACAGAGTTACCATTGGATGAGCTTGAAGCGCTAATTCACTAGCTAAACATTATAGGTATAACTGTGGCAAAAAATACACAACAGCCTCTACTCATTGCTCATGTGATTTTTCGCTTAGGTGTTGGTGGCTTAGAAAATGGATTAATAAACTTAATTAATAATATGCCGGCTGATAAATACCGGCATATTATTATTTGTTTAAAGGGAAGCACCCAGTTTCGTGAGCGTTTAAAGCGCAAAGATGTACAAATAATAGATTTACAAAAAAAAGATGGACAGGATTGGGGCTCATTTATAAGGTTTTATCGCATACTTAAACAGTACAAAATTAATATTATTCATACCCGCAATTTAGCCGCAATCGAATATCAAGTGCCGGCATTTTTAGCCGGTGTAAAGTTTCGAGTTCACAGTGAACATGGATGGGATACTTTTGATCCTGAAGGTAATAATAAGAAATATCAGTATTTAAGGCGATTATTAAGCCCGTTGATAAAAGTATTTATTCCCTTATCTCTGCACTTGCAAGATTACCTTGTGGAAAAAGTAAAAATACCAAAATATAAAATACAACGAATTTGTAATGGGGTAGATATTACAAAGTTTTACCCAGAAAAAGTAAAACAGTTAGTGTTTGATTGTCCATTGCCCTTTGATAAAAAAAATATTTATATAGGTACTGTTGGTCGAATGCATGGCGTAAAGGATCAGATAACATTAGTTACTGCGTTCATTACGCTAATGCAAGCGCGCCAAGAATTCATTGGACAGGTATATTTACTCTTGATTGGTGATGGGTCTTTAAGACAGGAAGCGATAGATTTATTAGAAAAGCACCACTTATTGCAATATGCATGGTTACCCGGTGAACGAGAAGATATTGCTGACATTATGCGTTCATTGGATATTTTTGTGCTTCCTTCTCAAGCGGAAGGCATTTCCAATACTATTTTAGAAGCCATGGCAACGGGATTGCCAGTTATAGCAACAGCCGTGGGCGGGAATCCAGAATTAGTAATGTCGGGTGAAACGGGATTATTAGTTCCCTCTTCAGATCCTGATGCAATGGCACAAGCCATGTTAAGTTTGCTGATGGATAAAGATAAAAGGCAGAAATTAAGTGAAAATAGTCACCAAAGAGTGATAGATAATTTTTCAATTCAGGCCATGGTTACTAAATATACTGAAGTATACGATTCATTGGGATTAAAAGGGAAATAATATGTGTGGCATTGTAGGTATCTTTGATCTAACTGGAACGCGTGAGATTAATCGTGAATTGCTGCATGTAATGAACGAGAGTCAATTTCATCGTGGCCCTGATGAAGGTGGTTTGCATATAGAGCCAGGCTTGGGTTTAGGCCATAGGCGTTTATCGATTATTGATTTATCCAGTGGTCAACAGCCGATGCACAGCGCTGATGGTAACGTGGTTTTAACTTATAACGGTGAAGTGTATAACTTTCCTGAGTTACGCAAAGAGCTGGAAGCTTTAGGATATACCTTCAAAACCCATTGTGACACAGAAGTCATTGTTTATGCTTGGCAAGCTTGGGGTGAAGATTGCGTGTTGCGTTTGCGCGGCATGTTTGCTTTTGCCATCTGGGATCGAGATAAACAAACCTTATTTTTAGCGCGTGACCGATTGGGTATTAAGCCGTTATTTTATTCGCAGTTAAAAAAGGGGCAATTTATTTTCTCTTCGGAATTAAAAGCCTTAAAAGAACATCCTGAACTACCTAAGGAAATTGATCCGACAGCCATCGAAGACTATTTTGGTTTTGGCTATATTCCTGACCCTAAAACAATCTATAAAGAGGTTTATAAGCTTGAGCCTGGCTATTGTTTAACGCTCAAACGAGGTAATACGCAATATCAACCGCGCCAATACTGGGATGTTAATTTTGAGACAAAACACCAAGGTACTGAGCAGGAATTAGGCGAAGAGCTTATCGTACGATTACGCGAAGCCGTTAAAATTCGCACGGTTGCCGATGTGCCGTTAGGTGCTTTTTTATCGGGCGGTGTAGATTCTAGTGCGATAGTTGCCATGATGGCTGGCTTATCAAGAGAGCCTGTTAATACTTGTTCTATTTCTTTTGGCGATCCAAAATTTAATGAAGCACAATTCGCTGCAAAAGTGGCGCAGCAATATCATACTAAGCATCGCGTAGAGCAGGTTGACCCCGATGATTTTAGCTTAATTGATAAACTCGCCGGTATTTATGATGAGCCCTATGCAGATAGTTCGGCATTACCAACCTATCGCGTTTGTGAGCTCGCCAAAAAGCAGGCGACCGTTGTTTTATCAGGTGATGGTGGTGATGAAAATTTAGCCGGTTATCGACGCTACCGCTGGCATACTTATGAGGATCGTATGCGTAGCATTATGCCCGACGCGATTAGAAAACCCTTGTTTGGCTTTATGGGGCACGTTTATCCCAAAGCGGATTGGGCGCCAAAAATATTTCGTGCTAAATCAACGTTTGAATCTATCGGACGAGATTCATTGGAAGGTTACTTTCATAGCGTGTCTGTGCAATCGAATGCGTTTCGTGCGCAATTATTTAGTCAGCAATTAAAACAAGATCTGCAAGGCTATCAAGCGGTAGACGTTTTTAGAAGACATGCAAAAAATACTTCCATCGATAATGCACAATCCTTAGTGCAATATTTGGATATGAAAACCTATTTGCCCGGCGATATTCTCACTAAAGTAGATCGCGCGAGTATGGCACATGCCCTAGAGGTTAGGGTACCCTTGTTAGATCATCAATTAGTGGAGTGGATAGCCGGTTTAAATCCTGAACTAAAATTGAAAGGCCGAGAAGGTAAATATATTTTTAAAAAATCATTGGAAAGTTATTTGCCTAATGACATTTTGTACCGTCCAAAAATGGGTTTTGCCGTGCCTTTATCAAGTTGGTTTAAAGGCCCATTAAAAGATAAAGTGAACGATGCTTTATTGGGCGAAACCATGCAACAGTGTGGTTTATTTGATGCCGAATTTTTACAAAAAATAGTCAGTCAACATCAGAGTGGTTTGCGTGATTACAGCTCACCTATCTGGTCTTTGTTGATGTTTGAACGATTTCTGAGTAAAACGCTATAAAGCAGCGCGGGCATATGCTAGCCTATGAAAAATATATGAAGCTACTTTTGAGGAGCTTATTTAATCTGATCAGTTTAGCGAGGAAGTGTTATGAATAAAAATAATGAAGAATTAAATAAAGCGCTTAAAGGGATTAATATTAAGCGTCGCTCTTTTGCTAAGGCGGGCATGGTTGCGCCGGTGATTATGACCTTAGCTAATCGGCCGGCTTGGGGAGGGGTGAGAACTATGTGTAGCGTGTCAGGGTTTGATTCGGCAGTGGTAAAAAATGCTGCTGGTGCTATTTTTTCCGGTGTTGCTGATTTGGATGCGACTGAAAAATGTGGAGGTGTTCATGTGGCAGGTTATTGGATGAATAACACGCCATCTTCTTTCAATTTAAATACTAGGTTTGAGGATGTTTTTACTACTGCTTCATTAACTGGTAATCCTAAGTTTTCAGCTATTATCGATGGATCTTTAAGTAGAAACGATATGTATGCTGGACTTTATGTGGATGCGGTAGAAGCGGGTTTATCGTTTCCACTTACGACCACTCAAATTATTAACCTTTACGCGGGTACAGGTGTTGATGGCAATAGTGCTGGATGGACTGAGGTTGAAGGTGATAGTTTTGTTCAGTATTTATTAGATCATCATATCTAAAGCAAGATTATTTTGAATTTTAACTATCGTCTTACTTCAGTGGTTTCTTTGGCTCATTGGGGTAATGACACTCTTATTTATCATCATGGATCTGCGGCGACGCATATTATTAATAATGTGCCGCTTGAGGTTTCGGCTGTGATTTTTTCTGGGCATATTTTTTCTGACAGAGATTTCTTTGCTTCGATTGATAAGGGGTTGCCTGAGCTTGCTCAGCAAGAGCAAGAAAATTATTTAAATTTATTAAAGAAACAACTGTTGGTAATGGAACTCATTGAAATTATTTGATTAATCAAGGACAAAAAACTTAAAAATGTTTTCTGAAAAATCAGTTGGGAAGGCTTTAATGAATCAGGGGTTGATTCTTAAGGTGGGTTTATTTTCATTTAATATACAAAGCTCAATTCGTTCTTTATCCCATAATGTCGCCACTTTATACCAAGATTATCCTGATGAGCTTTCTGAGGATAGAACAAGGTTTATTGACTTTCATATTTGTGTTGAGCCACCCAATTTATGGCATAAATATTATAAAGGACAAGTACAATTCTTTTCTGATGGTTTTGCACCTTTTACGCCTCTACCGTATCAACATGCTCCGGCAATGATTGAATGGGGTATGAATTGGTGTGTCGCGCAGCAAATGAATACGCATCTGATTATTCATGCGGCCGTTATTGAAAAAAATGGTTTTGCGGCTATTATGCCTGCTCCTCCCGGTTCAGGTAAAAGTACATTAACAGCATCCTTAGTACAAGAAGGTTGGCGTTTATTATCTGACGAATTAACATTAATCAGGATTGATAATTATCATGTTTCTCCCTTTCCACGTCCGATTAGTTTAAAAAATAAATCAATCAGTGTGATTAAACAGCGTTATCCCGGTGTTGTTTTTGGTATTGAATCCACTGATACATCGAAAGGAACGGTGGTTCATATTCGTCCACCTAAACTTAGCATAGAACTTCAGGGCGTTGAATGTCTGATTGCTTGGGTTATTTTTCCTAAATATGAAGAGGGTGCTGAAACAGAATTAACTGCAAAATCCAAAGCGCAGAGCTTAATGGATGTTGCTGATAATTCATTTAATTATAGTCGCTTAGGCGCTCTAGGATTTGATGTATTAAAAAATGTAATAGAGTATGCAGACTGTTATCAGTTCCGTTATAGCCAGTTGGATGAAGCTATTGATGCATTTGCTGCACTGGAATTACCGGAATGAAGAAGGAATTCCCCTTATTATTGCAGCTTTTTTCTCAGAAAAAGCCCGTTGAGCAATTAACTGAAAGTGAATGGGATTTAGTAATCCGGCAAGCGCGCGCAGGAATGCTATTGGCGCGTCTTTATCATGTTTTAAACACAAAAAAACATTTAAGTGTTGTTCCAAAGCTTGTCATGCGTCATTTGGAATCAGCTAAAGTTCATGCCGAGAAGCAGCAAAATGACCTGCTTTGGGAGGTGAGACATATTGCTAAAGTTGCAGATAAACTGGATTTCCCTGTTCTTCTATTAAAGGGCGCAGCTTATGCTATAGGCGGTTATATTGCCTCAGAAGGGCGTATTTTTTCTGATATAGATTTATTAGTACCAAAGAAAAATATAGCGGATGCGGAAAAACAGTTAATGCTTAATGGTTGGTTAAGTAGCAATAAAGATGCCTATGATCAGCGCTATTATCGACAATGGATGCATGAAATTCCACCTTTAGTCCATATGTTTCGTGGCAGTGTTATTGATTTACATCATAATATTTTACCTATTACGACTTCGGCTTGCCCTAATGCTGATCTATTTTTTGAATCAGCACAGTCAATGGATAAATATAAGAATATAAAGATTTTATCTTCTGTTGATTTAATTATTCATAGTGCAGTGCATTTATTCTACGATGGTGAATTAGATCATGGCTGTAGAGATTTAGTCGATCTTGATGCTTTAATGCGAGAGGTTTTAGGGCAAAAACAAACGAATGTTAATCCATTGAGCACACGAGCAGAAGAGCTAGGATTACAAAGAGCTGTGTTTTATGCAATTAGATACACATCAAAAGTATTAAATACCCCTGTGATGTTTATTGGTGGGACAATGAACACAGGTAGGCCAAATAAGTTTATATTATGCTTGATGGACTTTTTGTTTCTGCGTGCTTTAATGCCAGATCACGCAAGCTGTAATGATCTCTGGACAAGTTGGGCACGCTGGTTATTATATATTCGTTCCCATTGGCTACGGATGCCTATGCATTTATTAATCCCGCATTTATTACGTAAGAGTTGGATACGTTTCACAGGAAAAACGGCACATTAATGGGCGAAAAAGATATTATTTCTAAACAGATTTTTAAGCGTATTCTAGTTGATGTCGCAACTTATCTGTTTGAATTAGACTTGCAAAGTGCGGAATTGCTAGAAACAGAGCAGCAACGCATTGAAGGTCGGCGTGCGGACTTATGTGCGCGTGTCGTGGATAAAAGTGAATGCCTAACAGTTGAGAATAATAGCTTCTTGTTTAGTATTTAAAATTCAGTTATTGAAAGTCCTTCTAACTTGATAGCAGTGAATACTGGCTAGCGTAAATGGCGTGTTAAAGCATACTTTATAAACAATAGTAATCAATTTTCGATGAAAATCACTCCAAAAATCTTACATATTCTTGATCATTCAATTCCACTACACAGTGGCTACACTTTCCGTACTCGTTCTATTTTAGAGCAACAGCGGGTACTGGGTTGGCAAACTTTTCATGTAACTTCTGCAAAACATACGGTTGCCGAGCAAGCTATTGAAGCAGTTGATGGACTGAGTTTTTACCGTTCTCAGCAGCCTACCGGATTATTAGCTAAATTCCCCGTGTTTAATCAATGGGCTATTGTGCAAAGCTTAACAGCACGATTAGACGAAATTATCCCTGAAATAAAGCCTGATATTTTACATGCCCATTCTCCGGCTTTAAATGGTTTGGCTGCTATAAAAGCAGGTAAAAAATATAATATCCCAGTCGTTTATGAATGCCGCGCTTTTTGGGAAGACGCAGCTGTAGATCATGGTACAACCAGCGAAGGTAGTTTGCGTTATCGGGTTACCAAAGCACTAGAGACTTATGTTTTTAAGCAGGCGCAAGCTGTCACTTGTATTTGCGAAGGGTTGAAACAGGATATTATTCAGCGCGGTATAGCCGAAAATAAAATTACCGTCATTCCTAATGCCGTGAATATAGAGAAATTCACTTTTGGGCAAGAAGCTAAGCCTCAGCTGAAGCAGGAATTAGACTTGCAGAATAAAATAATACTTGGCTTTATCGGTTCTTTTTATGCTTATGAAGGTATTCCACTAATACTTGATGCATTGCCTAAAATTCTTCAACAAAAGCCGGATGTCCGGTTACTATTAGTCGGTGGCGGTTCCCAAGAGCAAATAATTAAAGATAAGGTTAAGCGATTACAGTTAGACGCTTATGTTATTTTTACAGGACGTGTCCCGCATGACCAAGTACAAGATTATTACAATTTAGTGGATATATTTGTTTATCCACGACTAGCAATGCGCTTAACTGAATTAGTTACCCCATTAAAACCTTTAGAAGCGATGGCACAAGGACGATTAGTGATTGCCTCTGATGTCGGTGGGCATAAAGAATTAATTAATGACCAAGAAAATGGCGTGTTATTTAAAGCGAATGATGCTGATTCTTTAGTGCGTTGTGTGCTTAATTTGTTAGCTCAACCTGAGAGTTGGCAGGCAATGCGCCAAGTCGGTAGGCAGTATGTCGAACAAGAAAGGAATTGGGCTACAAGTGTTGCTAACTATCAGCACGTTTATTCAAATGTATTAACAAAATTTAAATAAGAATGAATATCTTATGATGCTAAATATTGGTCTTATTGGTCCATTACCTCCGCCTTATGGTGGAATGGCAAATCAAGCAAATCAACTTTATCAATTATTGCAACAAGAACCTGATATTAACGTCAGCTTTTTGCAAACGAATAGTCCATATAGTTATGCGTTCATTGGAAAAATTAAAGGGTTGAGAGCGATTGTTCGGTTGCTGACTTATGTGGGAGAGGTATATAAGCTGACGGGCAAAGTTGATGTGCTTCATGTGTTCGCTAACTCTGGCTGGTCTTGGCAGTTATTTACTGCCCCTGTCATCTGGATAGCCTATTTACGGAAAACCCCTGTTATTGTTAATTATCGAGGTGGCGAGGCGCGAACTTATTTTGAAAAATCAATAAAATGGGTGGCGCCTTCGATGAAAAGGGCGAGCGTAATTGTTGTTCCTTCTGGCTACTTAAAGCAGGTGTTTGCTGAGTTTAATTTTGAAACACGCGTAATAGCAAATATCATTAATTTACAGCGATTTAAACCCGCTGAAAAGAATAAAAATGCTCTAAACATACCTCATTTAATTGTCACTAGAAACCTAGAGCCTATCTACGGTCTAGTAACTGCAATTAAAGCGGTTGCTATCGTAAAAGAAAAAATTCCTCACTTTAAATTAAGCATTGCAGGAAGTGGCCCTCAAAAAGAAGAATTGAAAAAGCTGGTATCTGATCTGGAATTAGAAAGCACTGTTGTTTTTACCGGTAAACTTCGGCCTGATGAAGTGGCGGATTTATATCAAGCCGCTGATATTATGCTTAACCCAACAACAGTTGATAACATGCCCAACTCTGTGCTTGAAGCGATGGCAAGTGGCGTTGCCATCATAACAACCAATGTGGGCGGTATACCTTATATTGTTAAAGATGGAAAAACAGCCTTACTGGTAGAGGTCAATAATGCCCAGCAAATGGCTGATAAGATTATGTTATTACTTGATAATAAGCCGTTATATCTTAACTTGGTAACTAATGGACTGACTGAAGTTCAGCAGTATGCTTGGGAGCATGTAAAAAAACAATGGCTAGCTTTGTATCAATCATTAGGAGCAAAAATATGAGCTTATATACACAGCTAGTTTCAAAGCTTATTTTTCCACTACATGAGAGGCTAAAAAAACACGATACTGTACATATTCGTAAAGATTTGGAAAAAACACAGTGGCTTTCAACACAGGAATTAAAAACATTACAGATAGAGAGATTAAAGAGCTTTTTAATTGATGTCGAACAGCATGTTCCTTATTATCAACAACTATTCAAACAATTAAAATTTAATCCTAAAAACGTAAGTTCTTTAGATGCTTTAAAGCAGTTACCGCTCACTGCAAAGCCTTTAATTCGAGAACAGGGTGAGCAATTAAAAGCAGATGATGCGGTAGGCTTAGCTAAGTTTAATACCGGCGGTTCTAGTGGTGAGCCGCTTATCTTCTATATAGGTAATAAACGTGTCAGTCATGATGTTGCCGCAAAATGGCGAGCAACACGCTGGTGGGGTGTAGATATAGGAGATACTGAGGCGGTTATTTGGGGCTCACCTATAGAATTGAATGGACAAGACAAAATTAAATTAGCTAGGGATAAAGTATTAAGAACTCATTTAATTCCTGCTTTTGAAATGTCGCCAGTGAAAATAGATGGCTTCATTCAACAAATTAAAGCGCTCAAGCCTAAAATGCTTTTTGGTTATCCCTCTGCTTTAGCGCACATTGCAACGCATGCTGAAAAAACCGGTCAGGTGCTAAGTGAATTAGGAATTAAAGTGGCTTTTGTTACCTCTGAACGCCTTTATGATCATCAGCGCGCTAAAATAGAACAAGCTTTTGCTTGCCCAGTAGCCAATGGCTATGGTGGACGCGACGCTGGTTTTATTGCACATCAATGCCCAGAAGGGCAGATGCATATTACAGCTGAAGATATTATTGTGGAAATTATCGACAATAATGGCAATGTATTGCCCTATAATCAGGCAGGGGAGATTGTCGTAACGCATTTAGCGACACGTGATTATCCTTTTATTCGCTATCGAACAGGCGATATCGGGATTTTAAGTGATGCACAATGTCAATGCGGTAGAGGATTGCCTTTATTAAAAGAAATTCAGGGACGTACGACAGATTTTATTATTGCTCAGGATGGCACAGTGTTGCATGGATTGGCGCTTATTTATGTATTACGTGCTCTTGAAGGGATTGAATCTTTTAAGATAACCCAACATAGCATAGATGAGACGACGCTACAGATAGTTAAAAACCAACAGTATAATCCAGAAAATAATGCAAAAATTCAAAGTGAATTCAAGCAACGTTTAGGACAAAATGTGCAGATAAATATTGAATATGTCTCTGAAATAGCCAAAGAAAAATCCGGCAAATTTAGGTATGTAATAAGCCATGTAACAATAGTGTAGGGTGTGGCTTCAGCCCGCCTTTTAAAGTGAAGGCATAGTATTCACGGGCTAAAGCCCCGCCCTAGGGAATATAAGCCTCACTTTAAAATGATAGCCGAATTTTTGCGGACTAAAGTCCGCCCAACACCTTAAAGAATAGCTGAATTTGGGAAGGGTAAAGCATGACATTAGTCGCCGGATGGGTAGAAACAATAATAAAAGCTAAGGATGCAGAACGACTATTAACAAGTCATATTAACAATGCCCCTAGTTTTACAACGAAAGATGTAAGGATTGAAAGTTCCGCTTTTTATGCATTAGCCGCTAATCGACACAAAATACATAATGTGCAAGGTATATTGTTAGTGAATGCGGGTAATACTGAATTAACTAAGTCTGCTGAAGACATCGTTGGTCATTACCAACAAAAAGGTGTTGCCTTTTTAGAGTCGAGTCCGCTTGAGCAAGCGCTGATTATTATTGATTCTAATCAAAAGAAACTGACCCTAGCAACAGATCCCATTGGCCTAAGTCATTTGTACTATGCCTTGACAGATAAAGGCTTGGTTTTTGGTACAACCGCCGATAGCGTTATCGCTCACCCCGAAGTGACATCGGATATTTCCGCACAATCTGTTTATGATTATGTTTATTTTCATCATTGCCCCAGCCCAAATACGATTTACCAACAAGTTAAAAAACTAGAAGGCGGGCAGGTTCTTGTGTATCAAGAGGGTAAAATCCAGTTAACACATTATTGGATGCCTAGTTTTCAAGAAAACCTGCCTAGTTCTGTTAAAGAAATGGGTGAAGCATTACAGCAAAAATTAATTGACTCAGTTGCCCGATTATCTGTAGGTGAAAATGAAACGGGCGCATTTTTAAGTGGCGGATTAGATAGTTCTAGTGTTGCCGGTGCTTTATCCAAAGTTTACCCTAATAAAGCTAAAACGTTTTCTATGGGGTTTCCAGTTGATGGCTACGATGAAATTGAATATGCCAATATCGCGGTAGATCATTTTAAAACTCGTCAAACTGAATATTATTTAACACCAGAAGATACAGTTAAAGCTATTCCTGATATTGCAGCATATTATGATGAGCCTTTTGGTAATTCATCCGCATTAGCCGCCTATTATTGCGCCAAAGTAGCAAAAGACAATGGCATATCGGTGATGCTAGGTGGCGATGGGGGTGATGAAATATTTGCCGGTAATGAGCGCTACGCGCAACAACTTGTGTTTGATTATTACCAACAAGTGCCCAGTATTATCGGTAATAGCATGGAAGGTGTATTGAACCATTTGCCTGCTTTGCTCGCCAAACAAAAATTATTTTTTAAAGCAAAGCGCTATATAGAGCAAGCAAAAATACCTTTGCCGGATCGATTACAGGATTATAATTTTTTACATCGCCATGTAGGGAATGAAATATTCCAGGCGGACTTTTTACAGCAAATTAATACAGAACAACCACTGGATTTATTGCGAGATACTTATCATCGACCAGAGCAAGCGAGCACTTTAAACCGCATGTTATATATGGATTGGAAAACGACTTTGCACGATAACGATTTGGTTAAAGTCAATAAAATGTGTGAAATGGCGGGTGTAACCGTTAGATATCCTTTATTGAGTCAAGAGATTATAAATTTATCCTGTAAAATTCCATCAAGCGAAAAATTACAAGCGAAACAGCTACGTAAATTTTACAAACAAGCAATGGTTGATTTTTTACCGGAAAAGATTATCAATAAATCTAAACACGGATTTGGCTTACCTTTTGGAATTTGGTTGAAAGATTATCAGCCTTTAAAAGAATTAGCCTACGATAGTATTAATAGCTTAAAAAAACGCGCCTATTTTAAAGCTGAATTTCTCGACCATACGATTAAAATGCATCAAAGTATTCATGCAGCATATTATGGTGAATTAATTTGGATATTGATGATGTTGGAATTGTGGTTTCAAGGCAAAGAACGGCTCCCTTCATTTTCCAATTGACATTTTTTTATCTGGGAGCGCAGGCGGCTCGCCTGCGTATGATTAAGCAAAGCGGGCAAGCTGCCCGCGCTCCCAGCAGGTCATAAATAGAAAAATAGTAAACTTACTTTTGGCGCTATATGAAAGATGCCCAAAGAACGTTAGAAATTTACTAGATTATGCGCTTATGACTTGAATTCAGGTTACATAAAATTAGTAAAATAAGAAACTATATTTCATTTTATGAAATACTCTATTTATAGTGTCAGTGATACTTGTGTAAGGAGATAAATTCAATGTCCTCGGTTTCTAAAAAATGTCAAAATAACTAAATACAGATAATATAATAAAATATGCAATCACTGATATTATTAGGATTAAAGCAGTTAGCTACTATTGCTTCTGGCTTAGGAAAAAAAAAGAAGCTCTTTATTCTTATCTTCCATCGAGTACTTGATGAGCCTGACTTTATGAGACCCGGAGAGGTTGATAAAAAAATATTTACTTGGCAAATGCAATTGCTCGCTAAATATTTTAATGTATTGCCATTAGCAGATGCATTGGACAAGTTAGACCAAGATCAACTCCCGTCTAGGGCTGTATGTATAACATTTGATGATGGGTATGCCGATAACTACCTCAATGCCTTAGCTATATTAAAACAGCACAACTTAACGGCTACCTTCTTTATCGCTACGGGCTATTTAAATGGCGGTATTATGTGGAATGACAAAGTGATTGAAGCTGTACGTAATATGCAGCAAATAGAACTAGATTTAACCGCTATTGAATTAGGGAAGCTAAGTATTGCCAGTGAGCACCAGAAATACCAAGTCGCTCAGCAAATTATTCAGAAAATAAAACATCTACAACCTAAGCAAAGAAGTCAGTATGCAGAAGGCATTGCTCAGCAATCACAAGGTTTGCCAAATGACTTAATGATGACGGATAATCAATTAAAATCCCTGCATCAAAGCGGTATGGAAATAGGGGGGCATACCGTTACGCATCCAATATTGGCGACATTAAATGCTCAAGAAGTAGAACAGGAAATTGTAGATAATAAAGCTGAATTGGAAAGATTGTTAGAAACAAGGATTGATTTCTTTGCTTATCCTAATGGCAGACCTGAGCAAGATTATTTAAAAGAACACATTTCTATAGTCAAAAATGCGGGCTATAAGGCGGCCGTATCAACCCCATGGGGGGTTTTAACAAAACAAACAGATAGGTATCAGTTGCCTAGATTTACTCCCTGGGATAAACAGGAGGTTAAATTTATGTTGCGTATGATTTTAACTTATATGGGAAGGTAACAATGATTAGATATAAGCAATATTTATTAAAAATTATTCTATTCGTTATGGCATTAAGCCAAATGGAGGCTTTTGCTAATTCGGCAGCTCCTTGGGTCGGTGTTGATTTTCAAGGTTTCGCTTGTGCTGGTGAGCATATGAATTACGGGCCTTATGACTATGCCAATGCCGAACATAGAGCAACTAAGTTACCCATCGTGGAATCTTATCATTTTACCCGCGAAGTACAGCAGCTATTAAAAGGTAAATCAGGAACTGTCGTGGGTGATTTAGTTTATACCCTTCAAGCATTCCCTAATCATTATAAGGCATTAAGTTCACTAACTTATTATAAAATTATAAATATTGAGAATAAACAATGGCCTGTTACCCCCAGTGTAGAATGTTATTTTCAAAGAGCCATTAACTTTGTTCCGGCAGATGCAACCGTACATATCTTGTACGCAATTTATTTAAAGAAAATTAATAAGGTTAATTTGGCTGAAGATGAATATAAAACAGCCATTGAATTAATGCCTGACGAATTGAAATTTCGTTATATGTACGGATTATTTTTGGTAACACAAAAGAAATATAATGCAGCTAAAGAGCAAGCCGAAATAATTTATGCTAAAAATTACCCCGAGACAAAGTTAAAGATGAAACTGCATAGCGCCGGCTATTGGGGGAAATAAAATAATGCGTGATATTGCCGTAACAATGTTGGTATTTTTAGGTTTATTTTATACCTTGAAAAAACCTTATATTGGGATATTGTTATGGTCTTGGTTAGGTTATATGAATCCCCATAGACTTTGTTATGGCTTTGCCTACTCCATGCCTTTTTCTCAACTTACAGCTATTATCACGGTAGTCGCGATATTATTTTCCAAGGAATCTAAGAAAATCCCTAAGGATGCTTTGGTTTATTTATTATTATTATTTATTATGTGGATGGGATTAACCACTTTTTTTGCATTTGAACCTGAAGAAGCTGAAACTCAATATATAAAAATTATTAAAATACAATTACCTATTTTTCTAACCATTATACTCATTAATAGCAAGGAAAGAGTTAATCAACTTATTTTAGTCATCGTTATTTCTTTAGGCTATTTTGGCACAAAAGGAGGCGTTTTTACGCTAATGACAGGGGGGGCATTTCGTGTGTGGGGGCCACCGGGTTCCTTTGTTGAGGAAAATAACTCACTGGCTGTTGCGAGCTTAATGGTCATACCGCTCATGGTTTATTTGCGGAAAATTTCACCTAAAAAGTGGCAAAAGCAATGTTTACTTTTTGCCATCATTTCAATGTGTTTTTCTGTGATTGGTTCACAATCAAGAGGGGCTTTTTTGGCAATTGCTATTGTTGGTGGATATTACTGGTTGCAAACCGATAAAAAAGTCGTTTCAGGTATGGCGATAGTCATTTTTGCTGTTCTAGTAGCCGGTTTTTTGCCCGAATCCTGGTATCAGCGCATGGATACCATGAATACCTATGAGGAAGATGAGTCAGCAATGGGACGTATACGTGCTTGGCAATTGGCGTTTAATGTTGCAAATCATAGTTTTTTTGGGGGAGGCTTAAACTTATGGTCTTCAACCACTTACTCGCAATATTTAGCGGGCTTTGATCCTTTAACACATGAAGCCTTCGTCGCGCATAGTATTTACTTTAGTGTGTTGGGGGAACATGGCTGGTTAGGGTTAATTTTGTTTTTGTTGATTTTTATAGTCGCCTGGCTGCACTGCAATACATTAATAAAAAACTGTGCTGATCAAGCTAATAAACAGTGGATAGCGGATTTAGCTAAAATGTTGAAAGTGGGTTTTTTAGCTTATTTAGCAGGAGGCGCATTTTTGAGCCTTTCCTATTTTGATTTGCCGTGGCATTTTGTAGCGATTATTATTGTATTGACAGAAATTGAAAAGAATACTCACACTCCGCTAGTAGAGCAAAAGGTAAACACTATGAATGCAGACAATGCAAAGATAACGATAAGCCCGCAAGGTTTTATCCAGCGCTAGCCTATTTTTTATAGCGTGCATATTGATAACCAAAATTAATAAAAGAATGGGATCCCGAATGGATATTGAAAAACTATTAAAAGCTATATTACAGCAACATTTACAATTAGGTGATGCAGTTGCTAGCTATACATCAGAAACGCCTCTATTAGGCGCATTGCCAGAGTTAGACTCAATGGGAGTAGTTAATATTATTACGGCGATTGAAGAGAATCTCGGCTGTATTATTGATGATGACGAAATTAGTGCAGAATCTTTTGAAACGTTTGGTAGCTTGATGCAATTTATAGAAAGTAAACTATGAGTGAGTTGTTATTTCAGAATATTGTTCTGCAACCCAACTATATAAAAGGTACACAGGGTAATTTATTTAGTTTATTTGCTCACCCTAAAGACAAAAATCAAACGATTTTTTTATTTTTACCCTCGTTTGCGGAAGAGCTTAATCGATGCCGAGTCATGGTTGCTATGCAGGCGCGGCAATTGGCAGATCAAGGCTATGGGTGCGTCTTACTTGATTATTATGGTACGGGTGATAGTCAGGGCGATTTTTCTGAAAACCATTGGGAGCAATGGGAGCAAGATGTAGAAAGTGCCTATCAATGGTTACAAAACCAAGGTTATCATAATATTGCCTTGTGGGGCTTACGCCTCGGTGCCATGCTTGCCCTGTCCTGTGCAGTCAAACAGCCAGAGCGGTATACTAGGGTATTACTTTGGCAACCCGTCATAGATGGCAGTATTTTTATGACCCAATTTTTACGCCTGCGTATTGCCATGTTAATGGATCGTGGCTTAAAAAAAGAAACGACCCAAGAAATGCGAGCAATGCTTGAGGCGGGAAGTTCTATTGAAGTGGCGGGTTATGAAATAACGGCGCAAATGGTGCAGGGTATTGATACGCAAAAAATGAGCGAATACCCCGTATCTGATAAATTACCCCGTATTGATTGGTTTGAAGTGACGCTGGAGGAGCAGGGCGATTTACCTTTAGTCAGTCAGCGCTTATTGCAAACGTGGGCTGATAAAAAGATTAATTATAGAGTGCATACTTATACAGGCCCCTTTTTTTGGCAGTTGCATGAGCGAGAATTAACCCCTTTATTATTAGAGAAGACGCTCGCTAGTTTGAAATAAGCGGGTTAAAAGTATGGGTTACGCACTTAAAGCGGAATCTATTAAACTCTGTAGGGCGTGGCTTTAGCCCGCTAATGCCAAACGCCTTGCCCTAAAAGCGGGCTGAAGCCACGTCCTACAAGGTCAACTAATCTCCCGCGTTAAAATTCCTAACCCAAATATGACGGTACATTTATTATTTCCCATAATCATTAAGACTCTATTTAAAGATGAATGCTGAAGAAATCCCTTTGCTTATTAACTGTCAAGACTCCCCGCAAATCGGCATATTGCATAAGCCTGACAATCCTAAAAAAACAGCCATTGTTGTCGTCGTTGCGGGTGGCCCTCAATATCGTGTGGGTTGTGCGCGACAAATCATACTCTGGAGCAGGCGTTTAGCGGCGGAAGGTTATCCCGTCTTGCGTTTTGATTATCGCGGTTTTGGTGATAGTGGCGGTGAATTTAAAGGCTTTGAAGCTGTAGACGACGACATAAAAAGTGCCATCGATCAGCTTTATACTGAAATACCCGAAATAGAAAATACCGTGCTTTGGGCAGAGTGTAATGCCGCTTCTTCTGTGATGATGTATGCATGGCAGGATGCCCGTGTAAAACACTTAATTATGCAAAACCCCTGGGTACGCAATGAAGCGACTCAAGCCAAAACGTATATTAAGCACTATTATCTAATGCGTATTATGCAAAAGAGTTTTTGGTTGAAATTGTTCAGCTTTAAATTTAATCCATTTAAATCCTTATTTTCTTTGTTAAATTTATGGCAAACATCCAAAGGATTGAATGCTCAAAACGAGCAACAGAAAAATCAAGAATTTGCCCAATTAACTACTTACCAAGAAAAAATGCGTGAAGGATTAGCGCTTTTCTCGGGAGATGTTTTATTATTCATGAGTGGTTTGAGCTTAATAGGCAAAGAATTTGATGAATTAGTCAATGTTTCACCACGTTGGCAACAAGTGATCAATGAGATGCAATTGACACGCATCGATGAACCCAATGCCGATCATACCTTTTCCAGTGCGGTAGATCGGGAAAAGTTAATTAATAATGCTATAGCGTGGTTAAACAAAAAATGACAACCCCTTATTTCTCCATTATCGTTCCAACGCGCAACCGTGGGTCAGAGTTGCAAACGTGTTTAGATGCCATTTATCAACAAACGTTTACCAATTATCAGGTTTTAATCTTGGATGATGGCTCGTCCTCTGCTATTCGTCAGCAACACCAAGCCTTACTAAAAAATTATGATGAACGCTTTCAGTGGCATGAAATTAATGCCTCTGATTCCTTAGGTTCAGGGCCTGCCGTTGTGCGTAATATAGGTATTGAAACAGCGCAAGGCGACTATCTGGCATTTTGTGATGATGATGATTGTTGGCATCGTGAAGACCATTTGACAACTGCTGCAAAAGCATTGGAAAAAACTCAGGCTCAAGCCTATTTTTCAGGCATGCAAATAAAAAATGGCCAAGGGCAGATTATTGTTGAACAGCAAATGCAACAAGTCACTCACATTGCTTTGCAACAAAATACGGTTATTGAAGGAGTTCATCCATTAGAGCCAGAACAAATACTGCTCTATCCAGATTATGCCCATTTGAATATTATGATAGTGCAGCGTGATTTAATTAAACAAATAGGGGGCTTTTGGCCGCATACTCGTTTTGCTGAAGATGTCGATTTGTTTGTTCGCGTCTGTGATCAAGCGAAAGGTATTTTATTTAGACCTGACATTTGTGCAACACATTTTGCGCCAGAAAAAAGAGTAACAGAATCGGTCTCCAATCAACTCAGTTTGCAAGATAAACGCTTATTAGAGATCAGTGTTTATCAGCATCTTCTTATTGTGTGTTCAAATGCCCCAGCTTTAACTTACGCAAGAAAAAGCTTGGCTATCACAGAAAAAATGTTGACCGAAGAGCTCGGTAAAGAGGGTAAAAAAGTGGCGGCTAAAATATTTTCTGGAGCGGCGTTTTCGGCATTGCCTTCCTTAAAATGGGGGCTTTATAGTTTATTTCTGCGCTTGAAATAATGAAATGCTATTCTTTAAATTAAGATAAATATCTTCAATAACCGTCTTTTTACTGACAATATGATTTAATAAACTGACAATTTCATCGGGATTATCTTCATATTCATGCGCTAGACTATTTCGGATTTCACGCAATTCTTTCCAACTGTTTGCACTAGGAATAAGTTGCAGTTTTTCTAATTTATTTAATATATCAATATAGCTTAATGCGTTGCCGTTTTCTTCAAAGTGATTAATGACTAATTTGAATAGTTTTTCGCCCATCGCATCTTGTAGCTTAGTAAAGCGATACAGATATTGATCAATTGCTTGAATTTGATGTTTTGATAACTGAATATAACGATCAGGAGTCAATGGCATAAAATCTTGCATGTCTTGATAAGCATCATTGATTCTTAATAGATGCTTATCACATTCATTTAATACTTTCTGTATTTTTAAGTCGATTAAATTCAATTCAATACCTTCTTGTAAAGCCATTTTTTCAATAAGTCGGGAAGCGTCAGAGGCTAATACAACATCAATCTTTTGCTCACCAATACGTTGTTTTAGTGCGACTAAAAATTGTATTTTCTTTTGATATAAAGCGTCAGTCAGCTCAGGAATAATATACAAATCAATATCACCGCCTTTTTGTGTATCATCTACACGACTACCAAATAAATAAACCTGTGTTTTTTTGCCAAAACAGTTTGAAGCTAAAGCAATAATATGTTGGGCTTCAAAGTAAGTTAATCGCATGAGAATAATAAGATGTAAGGACTATATATTAAGGGGTAAGATAATTTTTTAATGCGTTATTTGGCTACTCATTTAAGGCGGGACATTAGTTAACCTTGTAGGGCGTGGCTTCAGCCCGCCTTACAATGGAAGCCTTTTTTTCGTATTCATCATTCCTGCATGCTAGCCAGTCAAGCATCACTGACATTAAGTTAAGGATTTTTTGGCATCTTTCATTCCTCAGTTCGCACTTTAAGCTTTAGCTCACTGCCATTACACTGAGGGTATTTGTGGGAGGGGCTTTTAGCCGCGACTTGTATGAAATCGCGGCTAAAAGCCCCTCCCACGGAACCTATTAAATAGCCACTAAAAGTGTAAACTACTTTTGGCACTACATGAAGGATGCCGATTTTTTACTAAAAATCAAAAAGTGACTTTGTAGGCTGGGTTAGATTTTTTTTAGCGAAGCAAAAAAAACGTAACCCAGCAAAGCCGCTTATCTGTATAAAATGCTGGGTTACGTTATCTGCGCTAGCGCTAGATAATCTAACCCAGCCTACGATGCTACTGCGCCCCATTGTGTTCATGTTATTTCGTGCTTGTTCCTTAGCAACTCAACAACCGTGAAACAGAGTTTCTAGCCACGAATAACGCGTGCCTCTACAAAGCGAGGTAATTCCTAAGAAATAAGACCTTAATAGCTTGAACAGGAGTAAAAAAGCTTTAGCTTTTTTCATCAGGCATAGCAATAGCTAAAGCTATTCCTTAGTTTCGGTTCGCCCCAGAATCAAGCCACTCCGCTATTTTTCTAAGCTCGTCAGGTGTGACATCGGTCGGGTGACCGGCACCAAAATCTATATCATTCGGATACGTTGCATCGCTTCTACCATCGGCTCGATTATTGCCTGCTTTCCAATAAAGTAAACTTTCGCGGGCATACATGGTATGAACATATTTGCTCCATTGTGGCCTTGCTAAGCCATATTTACGATTTTCATTAGAAGGGTTATCCATGACTTGTAATTTTTTATCAACAGGGACATGAAGCTGTAAATAATCCGTCACTAAATGATTGTAATCGAATAATGGCAGATCAGTTGCATGGCAAGACGTGCAGCGCTTTTCAAGAATAGGTTTAATATCTGCTTCATAGGTTGGCACGGGGGTTGAGCTTAACGCTTTAAACGGTGGCGCGTTAAATGCCATTGATTGCTCGTAAGTGCGACCCGCTTTGCTGTGTAGATGGCAACCGCCGCACACTCTTTTTTCGCCCGTGCGTAAAGATTGAGGGATTTGGTCACGTTTTATAATACGATTTTGTTTATCTATGCCTGCCATCAAGTAGGGAGTATTGCAGGGTAGCTGTACTTTAAATGAGTTATCTGCGAGTAAGGGAACGTCTGCTATAAATTTAATTTTATTGCCGATACTGTTTTTAAAATCAGGGTTCGTGCCGATGTTAGGGATCACTTCATAAAAACGAATACCAGCCAGTTCAGAATGAGACAACCCATCAATTTCACCGCCATTATTAGCTGCATTAAAGTAGTTATTATTAAATTGATAAGCAGCATGCGGATGCGTTTCCGCAGAACCAGCATCCGTACTCACCAGTTGGCATGTCTCATCATCTGTTTTAGTTGTT
>JAIPFI010000026.1 GCA_021736705.1 Methylococcaceae bacterium
GCATGGGGGCGTGTTTAGATTGGGAGCGTGAGCGTTTCACAATGGATGACGGACTTTCCGAAGCCGTAAAAGAAGTGTTTGTAACTTTACACGAAGAAGGTTTGATTTACCGTGGTAAACGTCTGGTCAATTGGGATCCCGTTTTACACACAGCAGTTTCCGATTTAGAAGTATTATCCGAAGAAGAAAACGGTTTCATGTGGCATATGCGTTACCCACTCGCCAATGGCGAAGGTCATTTAATTGTCGCCACAACACGTCCAGAAACTATGCTCGGTGATGCGGCTGTTGCGATTCACCCGAGTGATGAGCGTTATCAACACTTACTGGGTCAATTTATTAAATTGCCACTATCTGGCCGTTTAATTCCGATTATTGCCGATGACTATGTAGATCCTGAATTTGGTACAGGGTGTGTAAAAATCACCCCAGCACATGATTTTAACGATTACGATGTTTGGTCGCGCCATAAAAACATCTCAGCCATTCAAGATCAAGCGCACGGTGGTTTAATTAACCTGTTTACCGTAGATGCTACCATTCGCGCCAATGAGCCCGAAGAAGGCGATTTAATTCCTGCCGCTTATATTGGTTTAGACCGTGTTGCAGCGCGTAAACAAATCGTTGCTGATCTTGATGCTTTAGGCTTATTAGATAAAGTCGTAGATCATAAATTAATGGTGCCGCGCGGCGACCGTTCAGGCAGTATTATTGAACCGTTATTAACCGATCAATGGTATGTCAAAGTTGCACCTTTGGCTGAACCAGCGATTGCAGCCGTGAAAAACGGTGATATTCAATTTGTACCCGATAACTGGAAAAACACTTATTACGATTGGATGAATAATATCCAAGATTGGTGTATTTCACGTCAAATCTGGTGGGGACACCGAATCCCTGCTTGGTACGATGAGCAAGACAATATTTATGTCGGTCGCTCCGAAGCCGAAGTACGCGAAAAACATCATTTAGCCGCGGATTACCCCTTACGCCAAGATGAAGATGTTTTAGATACCTGGTTCTCCTCTGCCTTATGGCCTTTCTCCACTTTAGGCTGGCCGGAAAAAACACCTGAATTAGCCCAACATTACCCAACCAGTGTTTTAGTCACAGGCTTTGATATTATTTTCTTCTGGGTTGCGCGCATGATTATGATGGGGCAAAAATTCATGGGCGAAGTACCGTTTAAAAAGATTTACATTCATGGCTTAGTGCGTGATGCACAAGGCCAAAAAATGTCTAAATCGAAAGGTAATGTTTTAGATCCGATTGATTTAATTGATGGTATCAGCTTAGAAGATTTAGTCGCTAAACGCACAGCTGGCATGATGCAGCCGCATTTAGCCGAGAAAATAGAAAAAGCCACGCGCAAAGAATACCCAGATGGCATTCCCGCCTATGGTACCGATGCGTTACGTTTTACCTTTGCTTCATTAGCGTCAACGGGGCGTGATATTCGTTTAGACAGCGACCGCCTTTTTGGCTACCGTAATTTCTGTAATAAATTATGGAATGCGGCGCGTTTCGTACTCATGAACACAGAAGAGCAGGATTGTGGTGTCAACGGTGGCGAACTGGAATACAGCGAAGCGGATAAGTGGATTGTGTCGCGCTTAAATCAAGTCATTGCCGCTACTACAGATGCTATTGACAACTATCGCTTTGATCATGCCGCGCAGGAAATTTATGAATTTACCTGGAATGAATATTGCGATTGGTATTTAGAATTATCGAAAATTTCTCTGCAATCTGATAATGAAGCGCTACAACGCGGTACACGTCAGACCTTATTAACGGTTTTAGAAACAATTTTACGTCTTGCCCATCCCCTCATGCCATTTATTACCGAAGAAATTTGGCAACGGGTTGCCCCATTAGCGGGCGTTCATGCGGAAACCATTATGCTGCAACCTTACCCCATTGCAGAGCAAACACAAATTGATGCACAGGCAGTCGATGCGATTGAATGGACGAAACAATTTATCTTAGGCGTGCGCCGTATCCGTGGCGAAATGAATATTGCCCCCGGCAAACCACTACCCGTATTATTAGAAAATGTCACTGAAGCTGATGAAAATCACTTGGCACAAGCGGCAATCTATTTGCAAAAACTAGGTCGCATCGAATCCATTACCTGTTTAAAAGCAGATGAAATAGCCCCTGAATCGGCTATTTCTCTGGTTAATGAATTACGTATTCTAATACCCATGGCAGGTTTAATTGATAAAGAAGCGGAAATTGCACGCTTAGAAAAAGAAATCTTAAAATTAGAAAAAGATTTACCGCGTATCGAAGGGAAATTAAATAACCCGGGCTTTGTTGATAAAGCACCTGAAGAAGTACTTAACAAAGAGAAAGAAAAATTAGCTGCATTACGTTCGTCATTAACTAACTTCAATGAACAATTAGTTAAAATTCGCGCGCTTTAATGAACCCTATATTAAGTATCCATTAATGAACACAGAACCTACGAGCTTAGCTGGCTGGACGCAAAGACTGCATGAGGAAGAGATGCCCATCTTTTCCAATACTGCCTGTCAAACCCAATCAGTTTTAGCAGACAATAGAAAAGGCGCGATAGATCTTGCATCCGTTATTATGCAAGATCCAAATTTGACCGCTAAACTATTAAAAATGAGCAATAGTTCGTATTACAATCCGTCCAACCAAAAAATGGTCACGGTTTCACGCTCTATTGTTCTTTTAGGTTCTACTGTAATAAGTGAAATCACCCTCGCCTGTTCATTTTTTGAAGCTATTTTATCGGACAAAAACAAACTCAAAGCCAATGAGGAAATAGCCAGTGCGATCCACGCAGCAGTGCAAGCGAAATCGCTGGCTATTTTAAGCAAGGACAACTCCCCTGAAGAAGTCTTTATCGCAGCATTACTGCATAATCTTGGGGATATTGCTTTTTGGTGTTTCAGTGGCAAGCAAGGTGAATCGATATTAGCTCAAATACAAGCAGGGAAAACACAAAAAGAAGCGGAACGAATGGTACTCGGCTTTCACTTGAGCACCCTAAGCATTGAACTCTGCCGCTCATTCCAATTAAATGGCCTAATAAGAGAATCGATCAATAATATCAGCAATGACAGAACTCACTTAGTTACGCTAAGCCATGCCGTCAGTCAGGCAAGTAAGCAAGGCTGGGAATCAGAAAGCATGCATCAATGCCTAACTGAATTAGCTCAAATCAGCACATTGCCCATTAAAGCATTAAAAGAAACGCTGCAAAAAAACACCGCAATAGCCGTTAAAATTGCTCAACAATTTGGCGCACATGACGCGTCTACTTTTATTCAAAAAAACGTTCACAGCAAGGAGAGTACATTAGAAAACACAGAACAAGCTGTACTAAAAATTGACACAAAGCAGCTACAATTTCAGATATTACAAGATATTAGTAATTTGCTGTGCGAGAAAATTGACCTAAATCTATTATTTGAAACAGTAGTAGAAGGCCTTCATCGTGGCCTTGGCATGGATAGAAGTTGCTTTATGCTGGCAACACCAAACAAAGACAAGCTTAATGAAAAATTTTCATTTGGCTGGAATAAAGAAGGGATTCATCAAAAAATATCCTTTGCTTTATCCGCTAATCCACCCAACTTATTTTTTTATGTTAGCCAATCGAATCAAGCCTTATGGGCAACACCCACAGAGCATGAAAGATATTACACGCCGCACATCATTAATACATTAGGTAATATTGAATGTTTTCTACTGCCTCTGTACACTGAAAATAAGTTTATTGGGGTCATTTATGCTGACCGTGCCATAAGCCATAACGCGCTGACTCAAGATGATTTCAATACCGCAAAACATTTTGCTCAACAAGCCACAGTAGGCCTAAACCTTTACCGTATAAACAAATGACCACACAATATGCCAACTTACAAGTATGTCTTGTTGAGCCTTCAACAACCCAACAGCATATTATTAGAAATTATCTAATACAATCCGGCATTACTGACATTATCTGTTGTAATTCAGGTGACGAACTATTTTCCTGTCTTTGCGAAGCACAACCCAGTTTAATTATTAGCGCCATGTACCTGCCGGATATGACTGGTAGCGAACTGCTTTATAAATTACGAGAAGACGATGAATACGATATGGCCTTTATGCTTATATCAAGTGAAACCAATTTATCTAATTTAGAACCGATTCGTCAGGCGGGCGCTATTGCAATCTTACCTAAACCTTTTACCGCGCAAGAGTTACAGATTGCCTTATCAGCAACAGTTGATTATCTTAATCCAGAAAAAGCGGTATTAAATCACCTTGATATTGAAGATGTGGCCGTCTTACTCGTTGATGATAGTCCTCTTGCTCTCAAATACATTAGCAAAATCCTTAATGACATTGGCATTGAGAATATTACTCAGGTAAATGATGGCAGTGAAGCTATTCCTCTACTGCAAGAATGCTATTTTGACTTAATTATCACAGACTATAATATGCCTGATGTCGATGGTTTACAGCTAACTACGTTTATACGCGCTCAAAGCGAACAAAAAACCATCCCGATTATCATGATTACCAGCGAGCAAGACAGTCAACGTTTAGCCGCTATCCAACATGCCGGAGTCTCTGCTATTTTAGATAAGCCCTTTGAGCCGGCATCAATACGTAACTTTATCATTAATTTACTAAATTAATTATGCATGAATTACTTGGCTAAGCGCCTAGTTTCATCTATATTTCTTAAACGGCTAATAAAAAAACAATAATTTATGGTAGCAAGTTCATCAGACATGCATTTCAGCGGCTTACTAAAATGCATTGTACAAGAAGGTATATTGACTGAAGCCGATGCGCAACTCCATAGCGATGCAGCAAAAAAAATTAAAACGCCACTGATTAGTTACCTAGTCAATAATAAATATGTAAGCGCCCGAATCATTGCCAATCAAGCCGCCACCGAATTTGGCCTGCCTTTTTTTGATTTATCTGCGATAGATAAAAGCATCTTACCCTCGGGCTTGGTTAGCGAACAACTCATTCGCAAACACCACGCTTTACCCCTATTCAAAAGAGGTAATCGCCTCTTTATTGCTTTATCTGATCCAACAAATTTCCAAGCCTTAGACGATATTAAGTTTCATACTCGCTTAAACACTGAAATCATTTTAGTCGAAGAAGATAAACTGGGAACCGCTATTGATTCATTCTTAGACGCCTCCGATACGTCCATGACAGACTTATTGGACGCAGATTTAGATAATATTGAATTATCCGCTGGCGACGAACAAAGCCCAGATTCACCCACTAGCGATATTGATGACGCGCCTATCGTTCGCTTTGTCAATAAAATTTTATTAGATGCCATTAAGAAAGGCGCATCAGATATTCATTTAGAACCTTACGAAAAAACCTTCCGTATCCGTTATAGAAGCGACGGCATGTTATCTGAAGTTGCCAGTCCGCCGTCAAATATTGCCAATCGTATTGTTTCGCGCATAAAAGTCATGTCCAAAATGGATATTGCTGAGCGCCGCGTGCCGCAAGATGGGCGCATAAAAATGACACTCTCAAGAAATAAAGCAATTGATTTCCGTGTCAATACCTGCCCGACCCTCTTCGGTGAAAAAGTAGTACTGCGTATTTTAGACCCAACCAGTGCGCAACTAGGTATTGAAAAACTGGGCTTTGAACCTGTACAACAAAAACTATTCCTTGATGCTATTCAAAAACCCTACGGCATGATTCTGGTAACAGGACCTACAGGTAGTGGTAAAACCGTTTCACTGTATACCGGATTAAATATTCTTAATACCGTAGAGCGTAATATTTCTACCGCTGAAGATCCCGTTGAGATCACCGTAGAAGGCATTAATCAGGTAAATATGAATGTAAAAGCAGGACTCACTTTTGCCACAGCATTAAGAGCTTTCTTACGCCAAGATCCTGACATCATCATGGTCGGGGAGATTCGTGACCTCGAAACCGCAGAAATTGCCGTAAAAGCCGCACAAACAGGTCACATGGTATTATCCACCTTACATACCAATGATGCACCGCAAACACTCAATCGCCTATTACAAATGGGGATTCCCGCGTTTAATATTGTGTCCTCGGTACTGCTTATCATGGCACAGCGATTAGCACGGCGCTTATGTGAGCACTGCAAAATAGACTCAGAATACCCCGAAAATGTTTTACTAGAAGCTGGCTTCCAAAAAGAAGAATTAGGCTCTTTTACCGTTTTTAAGGCCGTAGGTTGCGAAAAATGCAATGATGGCTACAAAGGTCGAGTCGGTATTTATCAAGTGATGCCTATTACAGAAGCCATGCGCACACGTATTTTAGAAGGCTGTAATGCCATGCAACTAGGAGATCAAGCAAAAGCGGATGGCGTAAATGACTTAAGACGATCGGGTTTAATAAAAATCAAGCAAGGCATTACTTCTTTAGAAGAAATTGACCGAGTAACTAGGGAATAATTATGGCTGAAAACAAAGAACAAATAGACTTCGTCTGGAAAGGCAAAGACAAAAATGGCAAAGTTATTAATGGTGAAATAAGCGCCTTTAGCGAAACTGTTGCGCGTGCTGAATTACGTCGCCAAAGTATTCGTGTTATTTCTGTTAAGAAAAAACCCAAATCTTTATTCAGCAAAGCCAAAGCAACCATTACCCCCAAAGATATTGCTATCTTTGCTCGGCAACTTGCGACCATGCTGAGCTCAGGCGTTCCTTTAGTACAGTCGTTTGATATTATTGGCAAAGGTCATGAAAACCCCTCTATGGCTGAACTACTGCTAGGAATTAAATCTGACATTGAAAGCGGCGACACTCTCGCCCAAGCACTGAGTAAGCGGCCTATTTATTTTGATGAATTATTTTGTAATCTTGTTGAAGCAGGCGAGCAAGCCGGGGTATTAGAAGGTTTACTAGACAAAATTGCTACCTACAAAGAAAAATCAGAATCCATCAAGGCAAAAGTCAAAAAAGCCCTGACTTACCCCATCGCCGTTCTAGTTGTTGCTTTTATTGTTACCGCGATTTTATTAATCTTTGTTGTCCCTGTCTTTAAAGAATTATTTGACAGCTTTGGCGCCGAATTACCGAGTTTCACTTTATGGGTTATGGGGCTTTCTGATTGGATGGTCGCTTACTGGTACTATGTTGTTGGTACTATTATTATTCTCGTCAAAACCTTTAGTTATTTTAAAAAACGCTCCAAACCCTTTAATTACTTCCTTGATCGAACCATGCTAAAACTGCCTATCATTGGTATGATTTTACATAAATCGGCCATCGCCCGGTTTGCCAGAACCTTATCCACTATGTCAGCGGCGGGCGTACCTTTAGTCGAAGCTTTAGCATCAGTTGCTGGTGCTACAGGTAATATCGTCTATTACAATGCGGTTATGCAAATGCGCGAGGATGTTTCAACGGGACAAAGTATCCAATACTCAATGCTGCAAACCAAACTATTCCCGCACATGGTCGTACAAATGCTCGCTATAGGTGAAGAGTCAGGCTCTATCGATAAAATGTTAGACAAAGTGGCGGATTTTTACGAAGAAGAAGTGGACAATCTAGTAGACAATTTAAGCAGTCTAATGGAACCTTTTATTATGGTTATTTTAGGCACTTTAGTGGGTGGCTTAATTGTCGCCATGTATTTACCTATCTTCAAGCTGGGTGCGGCAGTGGGGTAAAGTTAGCGAATGGTTTTTAATCGTTTCATTTCAATAAATACGGGGCTATATGCCCCGTATTTATTTAAGGTTCACTTACCAAGTGTAATGGTTTATAGACCATTACACTTGGTAAGTGAACCATGAAGCAGAGCTTCTAAACCATGGCTATGAACTTAAGGCGGGACATTATATATTGGTAGGGCGCGGCTTCAGCCCGCCAATGCCCATCATCTATTCTAAAGGCGGGCTGAAGCCGCGCCCTACGGGTCCCGTGTTAAAATGATAGCCTAAACCACGCATTCCCAAACAGAGTTTGGGAACGAGAAGAAAACTGACAATTTATGTCACATTAAGACAAATAACAAACCCATAGCATCCAAAATAAAAATACCCACTACGACAACCAAAACAAGAACCACTCCCGCCGCTTCCTTAATAGCCTCCCTTAAGCACCTAATATATAAGCTAAGCAATCAAAGCGAAGCCTTAATAATTAAGCGATCAACGTATTTGACCTATTTCTGGCATGGACTATGCTTTAACTGAAATGAGTTTCACTCTTTCTATTTTTTAATCAAAAGGAAAATATTATGAACATGCAAAAAGCACAACAAGGTTTTACCCTAATCGAACTCATGATCGTTGTTGCAATTATTGGTATTTTGGCTTCTATTGCGTTGCCTGCTTATCAAGATTATATGACTCGTGCAAAAATGAGTGAAGTTATAGCCATGGCTGCACCAGCTAAGCTTGCTGTTGCTGAAACAGCATCCTCATTAGGCTCGTTAGCTGCAATTACAGCAACGAATAATGGTTATGCATTTCCTGGTGCTACACAGTTCGTTAGTGGCGTAACAGTTGCTGCAACTACAGGGCTTGTTACTGTAACATCTACAGTTCCGAATGCAACAGGAGCGCTCTTATTTACACCTACAGACATAGGTAACGCACAACTTACGTGGAAATGTTCAAGTACAGCTATCGCAGCAAAGTTTTTACCAGCAGTTTGTCGTCCAAGCTAATAGGATCTGTGACGGACAGCCGTGTAGAGTGGGCAACGCTTTTCTGCCCACCTGATTAAATACCAAACCGGTATTTAATCACATCAAAAACCACCCAACCCATACGGGCTTGGGTGGTTTTTTTATATGTACAACAGTCAAAATTTATTGATAATACTTTAGCTTTATTAAGAGTCATTAATCATTCAAATACTTATGAATCACTTACTCTTATCCATACCTTTAGCCACTAAAAACTATTACGCTAATTTATCAGTTGCTGTAACGCTTATTATTTATATCTGCCTTACTCCCACAGTCGATTGTTTTTTTTATGACGGTAAGCGCATAGCCGAGATTAGTTTAATTGTACTGGCCTTTATAAGTCTATCCGCATCCAAGGCTGCACAAACAAGGCTTATTCACTCTGTTTCGATACTAAATAAAAAAACGCTTTGTTTATTATCCATTATTCTTGTTCTTGGATTGATTTCATCTATTTTCGCGCCCTCGCCACGCTATGCTTTAATAGAAGTGCTGACGTTTTTTTCACTCTTTATTGTCGCCTTACTATGTGCTCCCATTTGGCGACATTTGCACACACTTTTACCCTGGATAGGACTGGCATTATTGGCCAGCTTTGCCATTCAAGAAGTTAAATTTCTTAGCTATTATGGTGCATTTTTAATCAGTAAGAGCGAGTTTGACTTTTATGATTTCTTTTTTACTTTTTCTCATCCGCGTTTTTTTAATCAATATCAAATTTGGACATTGCCGCTGTTAACACTTTTGTTGCGAATGGATCATCCCTTACAAAAAGTTAACCGTTATCGCGTATTACTTTGGATCATTGCCATTATCTGGTGGGGCATGTTATTTACTACTAACGGACGTGGCGCGCTAACTGGCGTTATCGGGAGTTACATAGTGACTTATGCTATCTTCCGCCATAAAGCCAAAGACTTTTTAAATACAACACTATTACTGATGTTTTGGGGGTTTATTTTTTACCAGATTTTATTTCATCTTATCCCTTATTTTAGGGCCGATAATACATTGCAACTACTGAATATCAATAATAACCCTTTACAGATAAGAAGCACCAGTTCAGGCCGTTTAACTGATTTATGGCCTACCGCCCTGCAAATGATCCAGAAAAACCCTTGGCTGGGTATTGGACCGATGCATTTTCAGGCGTGGAATGGCTCAGAAATTCTAGCGCACCCTCATAACAGCCTTTTACAATTGGGAGCGGAATGGGGCTTACCTGCTTTGCTGGCAATTCTTTTGCTTATTTATACAACACTCAGCACTTGGGTCAGGCGCTTTAATGTTCATACATTAAATAGTGAACACAAAAATTTTAATCTTGCGCTTATTGGTTTAACTTTTTCCCTGAGTTCAGCTTTCATCCTTTCCTTATTTAGTGGCGTTATTGTTATGCCCATGAGTCATTTAATGGGCATTCTGGTTGCTAGCCTTGCTTTTTCTCTCTATCAGCCTCTACCTCCTCAGGTAGTTGAAATTAGAAAAAACCAACATTGGCTCATGACTTTGATTTTTGCAATATTTGCCATAAGCTATTTCTGGCTTTTATCCCCTGAACTTATGCCGCGCCTGATTGACCCAACGTTTTCACCCGAGAATCCTTTAGGCATCAATGGTCCCAGATTCTGGCTCGTGACTAACGTTTTTTAATGCTCTCGAAATGATAGCCCGTAGCTTGGGGTGAGGTACGAACCCCAACACACCACGGCTAAACCAAAAACCATCCAACACCCTCACCGGTTTGGATGGTTTTTTTATGCCCATCATTTTACCCCGCACGCCCTTCCTGATTTTTACGCTATAATTTCTCTAATCCCGTCATTTGTTGGGGTTCGTTCCTCACCCACAACCTACACACTATTATGCAATACCGCCGCTCTAATGTTCCTGGGGCTTGTTATTTTTGGCTATCATTTTAACACGGGACATATTGAAAACCGTAGGGTGCGGCTTCACCCCGCCTTTAGAATAAATAATGGGCATTGGCGGACTGAAGCCGCGCCCTACCAATATATAATGTCCCGCCTTAAGTTCATAGCCCAACGTCGCTATTGGGAGCATTTAATCAGGGATGATTTGGATTTTGAACGGCATGTCAATTATATTAGCTACCAACTTAAGGTGGGACAGAAATTTTGAAAACAGAAGTCAGGAGTGCAATAGCTTTAGCTATTGCTGTTTCGGAAATAGCTAAAGCGTGTCACTCCAGTGATTTGTCCCGCTTTAAATACGTAGCCGGAATGTGCATGAAATAATGCCTTCATCTTAGGAGCGCAGGCAGCTTGCCTGCGAAAGGCAGACGAGCCGTCTGCGCTCCCACAAAAAAATTAGTTGTCGAAGTTATTTTGTGCTCATTCCTTAACAAAATTATTTTGTGAAACAGGATGTTGGACTTATAAAGCCAAGCTTTACGCGTTAGGGCGTTAAAATGCTCAATAAGAATGAGTGAAGCATACTTGGAAAGGATTTTTACCGAAAATAAATCAGATAAATTTCAGGCAAAAAAAAGCCCCGAAGAGATAAATCTCATCAGGGCTATTTTATTTGGCTTTAGCATGGTGCCCAGGGGCGGAATCGAACCGTCGACACGAGGATTTTCAGTCCTCTGCTCTACCGACTGAGCTACCTAGGCTTGCTAAAGAAACGCTATTATGACGTATTCTATTTTTATCGTCAACACCTGATTGCTTAATATTTAATGATAATTCGTAAACTATTGAAATAATTTGTTTTTTAAAAAAATTCATCTGGGCATTACTTGCCGTTTATGCGTAGTTTTTCTTATTTTAAACGGTAGGAGTGACTTTTAGCCATGAAGATCGGAACCGTAAGCCGCTCCCACAAACTAAAATACCTTAAGCTATTGCGTCACTAAATCAATACGCATTGATAAATCAACCGCGATGACACTTTTGGTCAAAGCGCCTATGGAAATATAATCCACTCCAGTTTCTGCAATCTCGCGTATATTTCCCAAAGAAATATTGCCAGAAGCTTCTAAAGCTACTTTACCTGCTACTTTTTTCACCGCGTCTCGTAACTGCGCCACAGAAAAATTATCCAACATAATACGATCAGGCTTAGCATCAATAGCTTGCTGTAATTCATCCATATTCTCTACTTCGACCTCCACCCATTTGTCGCTAATTTGCCTTGCCTTTGCGACAGCCTTAGCAATAGAGCCAACCGCCATAATGTGATTTTCTTTAATTAAAACACCATCATACAAGCCTATTCGATGATTATGGCAACCACCACACACAACTGCATATTTTTGCGCAGCACGTAAGCCAGGAATAGTTTTTCGCGTATCTAAAACTTTACATCCAGTGCCAGCAACTGCATTGGCATATTGACGCACATAAGTTGCCGTTGCTGCCAAGGTTTGTAATAAATTGAGTGCGGTACGCTCCCCTGTTAATAAAGGTCGCGCCAATCCATTCAAAGTACATAATAGCGTACCCGCTTCGACCCACTGCCCTTCTACAACCAACCACTCAATTTGTATATCTGCATTTAATTCTTTAAATACGGCATTAAACCAATCCTGACCACAACAGACCATCGGCTCACGCGTAATGACTCTTGCACTCGCTTGCATTGTTTCAGAGATAATTGACGCAGTAATATCACCACTGCCAATATCTTCATCAAGAAAGGGTTTAACATTGATTGGGGCTGTATAATTCATGCACTATTCCTGAATAAAGCGTTAAAGCGAAGGGATGAAGTTAAATAATAGGCGAATTTTACCTTCTGTAGGGCTAGCTTCACGCCACGAAATCATGACTTGAAGCGCACCTACAACAAGAACTAATCACAAGTTATTTAATGATGATGCCTAACCAAACAGTCACCAAAAATCTAAATGCCTAAACAATAAATTCTTGGCAACAGGCTATAACTTGCCTTAATTAAGGTTAAATTAAGTCTGAGGTTTTATTTCAATACTTGCAATCTAGCTTCAATAGCATTGAATAACTGAGTATCATAATGACGTTTTAAAGTTGAATCTGTAGGACGATCGGACATTTCCTTAGCAACTTCAGCTGCCAGCTGTTGAATAAAATGACGCTTTAATACCGCATCTTCAGGAATTTTTACAGTATTTGCAATAGCCGCAGGAATCACCTCAACGCAAGGTTCCTGAGCCGCTAAATTCTGCAAATAATGGCGTCTTAGGGTTGAATCTTCAGGAATTTGTGCGCCAGCATTTTCCTTATTTGCCATCAGGTTTTGCATATAATGACGTCTTAGGGTTGAATCTTGAGGTATAACACTAACCGCAACACATGCACGTTCGACCTTGTTAGCCGGTATCGCTTCGATAACTGGCTCAAGCGTCTCCGCTACCGATGAAACGTCAGTTTCTTCAATATTTATAACCGTAACTACCTCTTTTTGCTCTACTACAGACTCGTCCGAGTGAGTCGTGGCTTCTGTTACGTTTTTACCCACATAAAGCCATATAAAAACAACAGCCGCTACAATTATTCCAAATTCAATCATCGTTTATTCTCTCACCAATTATTTAGTTTAATGCACTAATAGATATTCAAACTTTACTAGAAATACAAGCAAACGCAGGATCAATGCCTATAAAAGCACTACGCTGCAACAAGCCTATAAGTCTGTGTGGGCATTATTCCATAGAATGCAGCGCTTGATAATAGATATATTCATATATCAAGCACACTGAGAGTATTCCATTAAACGGCTTCCATTTTAAGGCGAGACTATCCACTTAAAGCAGAACCTATTAAAATTTGTCGAGCGCGGCTTAAGTGGAAAAACCCATTAAACTAAGGAATGAGCACAAAATAACTTCGACAACTAATTTTTTTGTGGGAGTGTAAGCGATTCCTCTGTCTTTCTCAGACAAGCTGACTGCACTGCTACAATAAAGGCATTATTTCCTAAAATAACAGCAAAATCAGGCTTTAACATGTATATTAAAAATCATCAACTAACGCCAGCACAGCAAATAACTTCCCCAAACTACGATCAACGCAGTGACCCAACTGACATTTCATTAATTGTGATTCATTGCATTAGCTTGCCGGAAGGACAATTTGACACGCCTTATATTGATCAACTATTTACCAATCAACTTAAGGCAACCGAACACGTTAGCTTTGCTGAAATTTGTCATTTAGAAGTTTCTAGTCACATACTTATTAAACGCAACGGTGCAATCAAACAATATGTGCCTTTTGACCAGCGCGCATGGCATGCAGGCGTTTCATGCTATAAAGGGCGGGAGAAATGCAATGATTTCTCCATCGGCATTGAATTAGAAGGGACAATAGACACTCGGTATACAGAAATACAATATCAACAGCTTGCCGATTTGGCTTATTGTCTAATGCAGACGTACGACAAGCTATGTCCAGAAAATATAACTGGACACAGCAATATTGCGCCTCAACGAAAAGCAGATCCCGGTATTTTTTTTGATTGGGTTAAATTTTACCGACTTCTCAACCTGAGGCTCGGCACGTCTGACCAACAGAATACAGACTGAAGCTCACTTTCTTAAGTCACTCAGGAATTGCATCAAATAACTTAGATAACTTATTTTTGCAGGGGCGCTTATTAAAATTTGTAGGGTATAGCTTCAACCGGCCTTTAGGAATAGGTTCGGCATTGGCAGGCTAAAACCGCACCCTACAAGTCTAAATAAACGACAATGCGCGCCTCATTTAAAATATCTGAATTCACGAAAATATACCTAAGCATACAGTGACGAACTAATCACTAGAATGCTTATGAAATGATTTCAAACGCTTTTGCACTGACTCTGCCAGCGCATCGGGCTTAAATTTAGCCAAAAACTCATTTGCACCGACTTTTTCCACCATTGCTGTGTTAAACACACCACTTAAAGATGTATGTAAAATCAAGTACACATTTTTCAATTCAGGATCTTCTTTTACCTTTGAGGCAAAGGTATAGCCATCCATACGCGGCATCTCAACATCGCAAATAATCATCGTATAATAAGTAGCAACATCAATGCCCTGCTCTTTTAGCCCTTGAACGTGCTCCCACGCTTCCAGACCATCTTTTAATAATGTGCAGCGTATACCAATCTGCTCCAATACCCGCTTAACCTGATTCCTAGCCACTGAAGAATCATCCACTATCAGCACATGATCATTCGCATTATCCTCGATAATATTATCCGCTAAAATACCAGCCGAGACGTCTTCGCTACCACCAATCACTTCTTTCATGACTTTTTCAACATCAATGACTTCTATAAGCTCTTCTTCAAATCGAGTCACTGCCGTTAAATAACCTTCACGACCCGCGCCTTTTGGTGGCGCATTCACCTGATCCCATCCGATATTAATAATTCTATCGACCGAGCTAACCATAAATCCTTGAGTACTACGATTATATTCAGTGACAATCACATAGTTATTAGCCCCCCTATCAATAGGCCTCATTCCAATTGCCATTGATAAATCCATAACGGGAATTGTTCTACCGCGCAAATGCGCCACACCACAAATCACAGAGTGAGATTTTGGAAGTTGCGTTAAAGCAGGGCATTGAATAACTTCCTGAACTTTAAAAACATTAATACCAAAGCGTTGCCTACCCGCTAACTTAAAAAGCAATAATTCAAAGCGGTTATGCCCCGCCAATTTAGTTCGTTGGTCAACACCCTCTAAAATTCCAGCCATAAAAACCTCTTACTCAATTAACTTCAAACTAAGACAATAAAATTGCTCTCACTATAAAGCTATTATAGCGACTCAAAATCGTACTACTTGATTATTTTTTTGGCACCAATACTGCTTTATAAAACATAAACTCACACACACGCCAATGATATGACACATGAAAAATTACAACTATTATTAACATCCATCCTGAGCTTTTTCTTGTTCTCAACAGAAATACTATACGCGCAAGAATACCAGCCGATTGATACTATACAAACAGCGATAACTGAATTTATAGAAGCCAATATTGATACGACTCAAGAATATGAAATTCAGGTCAATAAATTAGATAGTAGACTTAAATTAGCACGCTGTAGTGTTCCGCTAAAAATCTACAGCCATGATGAACAAATTGAAGCCGGCCTATTATCCATAGGGGTACGCTGCAATGGCGAACAAAAATGGAAACTGTATCATTCAGCCAAGTTAACGCAATATATAAACGTACTTACACTGAAACAAGCATTAAAACGAAATACGACCATTAGCCAAGAAAATGTTACTTTAGTCAAAAAATCGACTGCAACTTTACATCATGGCTATTTTACCAACTACCAAGAAATCAATAACCAATTAACCACGCGTAACCTACGAACTGGCGAAATATTACAACCCTCACACCTCACGCATCGACAACTCATTAAAAAAGGAGAGCAAGTAACCATTCACGCCTTTTCACCCTCATTCAGCATAAAAATGTCTGGCAAAGCACTCATGTCAGGCCGTTTGGGCGAAAAAATACGTGTAAAAAATAACAAAAGTAAAAAAGTCATTGAAGGCACCATTACCAAAGCCGGAACTGTTTCTGTTAATGATTAAAGGGCTTTTCACTTAAGCCGAGGCATTAGTTATGCTTGTAGGACTTAGCTTTAGCCGGCTAAAGCCACGTCCTACAAATGTTAATATGTAAGTGGGTAACCTGAATTTTGACGCCCAACGCATGTCCCACCTTAAAATGGAAGCTGATTAAAGTTATAGATATATTGGCCGACAAACTGACTATAGAAAAAATAGTTGCAGGAGTGCCGCCATGAATATAGATATTAGTAACAAAACATTAGCGATAGAAACAAACCAAAAACTGAATAATAAAACAGTTCAAAAACCAGCAATAGAGGCAGAAAACAGCAAAGTAACAGACTCAGTTAATTTATCCATTGAATCTGCTCTTAGCTCATTAAAATCAACACCGATAGTCAATACAGACCGCGTTGCGGAACTAAAAAGCGCCATAGAAAATGGCAGCTATAAAATTGATAATGAGAAATTAGCAAACAACATCATCGCATCTGCAAGAGAACTATCCAATACAGGTTAATTATCATGATTAATAAAACACATCCCATTGCTATAAAACTGATAGCAACAGCACTTGATAACACTCAACAACTTTATCAATTATTAAATGAAGAATCGGTACTTCTAAAAACTAAAGCTCAAACCCAAACACTTGATGTCATTGTGCAAAAAAAGAATGCATTAGTTAGCCAATTAAACACATTTACCAGTCAAGTTGAACAACTGCTAGCATCAGAAAAACTAAGCAAACAAGATGGCATGATTCAATATTTCGCTATTGCCAAGCAAGCCAACATAGACACAACAGAATCATTAAGTAATTGGCAAAAACTGACTGAATTATCAAAGGCATGCCGCACACTTAACGATAAAAATGGCGCAAGCATTCACCTATTAAACCAACATACGCAACGTATTTTAAGTATATTAAAAGGCAAACCACAAACAATCAACACTTACAGCCGAAATGGGCGAGCACAAAGCAATCTCTATTCACGCACTTTAGTTTCGGTTTAATAGGGGTAGCCCCTTCCCTAGCGGTATAAAGCTTATCTAATCTGAAAAATAAAAAACCAATATCCGAATTCATCTTGCGCCCTACGAACGACAAAGAATTCATGCCATAGACTTAAGCCATAACTTAACAAGCCAAACCTCTACGCAGCCAAATCCAGAAATACGATACATTCTAAATAGAGCTAAAGGCAGACTGAACGCGGGCTATACAAATTTTAATAGGTTTCGCTTTAAGTGGATAATCTGAATGTTAATGACCTGCCCCGCCTTAAAATGGACGGCAATATTTTTAGAATTAAATCAAAATCTAGAGATATAAAGAAAAATAACAGACAAGCCCAAAAGACTTATGGAATTAAATAGTATCAATAACCACGATATAAGCAATTGATACTTAAATTTCAGGCAATAAAAAAGTCAATCAGGTTAAACCGGATTGACCTTAGACCTAAATTTGATAGGATATTTTGGAGCGGGAAACGAGGATCGAACTCGCGACCCCAACCTTGGCAAGGTTGTGCTCTACCGCTGAGCTATTCCCGCTCTGTAAGAATTGCCTATTATAAGGTGTTTTAATTTCATGTCAACACCCAATTACACATTTATTTTAAATTTGTTTTTAATGTCCAGCCTTTCACGCCTTGACGACAATCACCCGCTTCTTGCTGTATTTCCACTTGCACAAAAAGCTGTTTAGTACCAAAAGCATCTTGAAAACTTCTAGCAAGAACCGGTGTGCCGGTTGGCGCACTACAAATAATATCACTCTCATTATCAAATGAGGCCATCTGACCCGGTACTTTTAAAATCTTTAATGTTGTCTCTGTAAGCGCATTAGCTGCCTGTAAAGTATAAGACTGGCCAACAGTGTAAGTTATTTGCGAGGCATGCTGCTTAACGCCACTATCTCCACCTGACATAAAAACCGCACCTAAAACAACGACAATACCTGCAAGAGCACCGTAAAATAGCTTAGGATTTTCATCTTTTAGTTTCATTAATGGTGGCTTTACATCGTCTAGCGCGCCGTCAACTGCATCAACAACGTCTTCAACAGTTTCTTTGATGTCTTCTACCACACTTTCAATAGTCTCATTACTATTTTCTATGGCATCGCCTGACTCAGTTGATTTATCTTCACTCATAATAACCCCTTATTATTTTATTTAATTTTTATTATTGATAGCTGCCTTGAGACAACTATATGAAATCGTAACCGTTGTTGCTCTTACGTGCAACCTCTTACTCGTCCAACTGCCGACAATCAAACTGCCAATAACCTAATCCTATGTTTTTTCGACCCCTCAAAACAATAGGAAAATTTTTTTCGTGTAAATACAACCTGACAACACTTAGCTCTTTTAGCATAAATGACTCAACGATAAGAAAGCTCTTCTCTTCCTCACCCGGTGTTTTAACGCCATAAATTAGCGCTTTTTGCCTCTCCCCATCCGGCTTTTTTATATCAGTATATTGAGCAATAAACGCGCGCTGAGTTAACAATAAAACTTCAAACTGTGCCTTTCCCGTACTTTTATGCATTGAAACTTTATTAACAATACCGATAGAACGATTATGTTGGGGTTGATCAACTTTTCTGAAGCTAATAAAACTACCAATTGATAACTTACCGGGGGCATCAAAACTACAGATTAATGCACGTTCTGAGGCACTTTCAGCAAGATACTCTCTATCTGAACATTGCGCGTCTTTAATATTTGAATTTTGCAATTCATAAGCAGAGTCCAACCCTATGGAAAAATACCGACTTAAGCGATCAGAAAAGATAGGCTCGCCTATCAAAGGTACACCTTGCCAGCGCCCATCCAAATAATCAAGCAACTCGGCAGGCAACCTATCTGCTTTAGGCGATAACTTCAAAGTACTGTAGCGCCCATCTATATCATTTTTTAGCTTTTCTTTGCTCTGAAAAACTCGATTCAACTTAGTGAAGTTAATATATAAAACAGCATCGCCTTGCACCACCTTATCTTGATTCGCAAAGAATGCCGGTCTATCTTCATCTTGAAAAATCAGGCATTGGCGCCGAACATTTGGGATTTTTGTATGTTCAAAATCAATCGAGGCACTGAGTAACTCGGCAAACTCATAAACCTGCTGCACCTCTTTAGGCATTAAGCCTGTTGGATCTGCAAGACTAAGCAAAACGCACTGTTTATAACTATCTTGAATTGAACTACGACGACTCACAAGACACGACAGGTCAGGGACTTTAGTCGCTTCTTTTTTTAATTTAACGCCCAGTTTATACAAAGAGTGTAAATCAATCCAAACCCATTCTGGAATCGGCAAACTCATAATATATTGGCTAATAACAATACTTGCTAAGCCTTTAATAACACGCTGAATAGCTAAAGCAACATCTTTCCCTTGAAACCAACTGATTTCACGGCGTCCTTGCCCCCTTACAACCGTCCAGTAGCCAATCGAAAATTCTCGTTCAATAGCAAGCAAAATAGTATAGATTTTGTGCTCATTATCGCTTTTTGGAAACCCCGTCTTAATTAATCGTGAGCGTAAATCCTCCTCTATTGCAAGATAACTGGGGCGCAGAAACTCCAGATAATCGAGTCGCTGCTGCCCTGACATAAGTAACTTATTGCTATCCTGTATAAAATCATGCAAAAGGCGTGTTGATAGCGAAAGATTCGCTCTCGGGAGCTCATCCACCCACTGCTTTAAGGCCACTTCCGTATACAATTCTAAACGAACTGAATCCTCCTGCTGCTTAGGGATAACCAGAAAAAAAGAGTTTTTCACATAGTCCTCATTTAATTATCTGCATCTACACAAAAAAGGCCAGCTCACTGCCCTTTTCGCTGCATCATTCCTTTTGAAGGGTTATACCCAATAATAGCAAAGACTAAAAATAGCGCAAATGCTGCTACCGTATAGAAAAAAGCCATTTGATTAAATTGTCCATACAGAGCAAACCTTAAAAATTCGACTGCTTGAGAAAAAGGATTATACTCTGCCAACATATACAGCCACTCACTGGATTCTTGCAATTTCCATAAAGGATACAAGGCAGTAGACATAAAAAACATCGGAAAAATAACAAAATTCATTACCCCAGCAAAATTCTCCAATTGCTTAATAAATGACGACAATAACAAACCTAAAGCGCCCAACATTAAACCTGTCAACAATAAGGCTGGCAATAACCACAAATACCCTTCCATTGGAGCTTGTATTTCATAAAACCAAGCAATCCCAAGAAATACATAAACCTGCAACACAGAAACAAAAACGCCTGCCAATAATTTAGATACCAAGAGAAACCAGCGCGGCAAAGGACTGACCAATAAAATTCGCATACTACCCATTTCACGATCATAAACCATCGACAAAGAACTCTGCATACCGTTAAATAACTGAATCATGCCAATTAAACCTGGCGTGATATACACTTCATATAGGATATAAGTTTCGTATGGGGGAATAATAGCAATACCCAAAGCCGCTCTAAATCCTGCGGCAAAGACAAACAACCAGATTAAAGGCCGAACCAAAGCCGAAAGAAAACGCTCTTTTTGCTTAACAAAACGTAATAATTCCCGAAAAACAATACCCCACAAAGCAAACCAATAATGAAAAATACGCATCAGTTTTTCCCTTGCGTTAAGTTAAAAAATGCATCATTAAGATTATCCACCTCAGCTTTGTGCAAAATATCTTCTTTTGTTCCTTGAGCTTGTAGCTTACCCTGATGAATAACGACCACCTTATCCGTATCATACACCTCATCCATAAGATGAGTGGCCCAAAGCACTGCCAAATCAGTTTCTTGCGTCAATTGATGCACATGTTGCACTATCGACTCTCTGCTCGGCACATCCAAACCGACCGTCGGCTCATCAAGCAATAACACACTAGGCTTATGCAATAAAGCTCGAGCAATTTCTACGCGTCGCCTGTGCCCGCCATTTAGTTGTCGCACCAACTCAGCACGCCGTTCGTACATACCCAATCGCTCTAGTTGTTCTTGGATATGTTCTTTCGCTTTTGCTCTACTGATACCTTGCAAGGCTGCGTGATAGCGCAAATTTTGTTGTACCGTTAAATCTAAATCCAAGGTAGTTTGCTGAAACACCACACCTAATTTACCCAGTGCTTTTAACGGTTTTTTTTTGATATTAAAACCCGCTAAATTAATTTCACCCTGCTTATAGGCATACAAGCGGGTTATTAGGGAAAATAAGGTACTTTTCCCCGCACCATTTGGCCCCAGCAAAATACAACACTGCCCAGCTTCAACATGAAAACTTAAATCATGCAGAACCTGTTTTTTTCCATAAGCAAAACTTAAACTCGCTATTTCCAATGCAATAGTACTCATGGTTTTACGGCAACTCCCCACGGGTAGCGGCCAACAGCAATTGATTTAGTCACCTTATGCTTTTCCAAGTCAATAATAGAAATATCATGGCTTATACCGTTAGTCGTATACAAGCGCTCTTGCGCTGGTGAAAACGCCAAATTCCAGACACGTGCACCGACAAGCAAATACTTTTCCACCTCAAAGCTTTGCGCATTGACCACAGCAACGCGATTGGCAGGACCTAAAGCAACATAAGCCCACTGCCTTTTATCATCGATCACGACACCTACAGGTTGAATTTTTTCTTGCCCCAAACCCGGCACAGAAAAATGCACGCGCTGAACAATCTCTTTGCTGGCGACATCAATCACCATTAAAGTACCATCAATTTCTGAAGTAACCCACAATTGCTGCCCATCAGCAGTAAAACTTAAGGCTCTAGGTCGCGGATCAACCAAGGTATTCGCTTTAATTTCATGACTTACCCCATCAATCCAATGCACCATATTGGTTGTTTCTGAGGCACTAACAATCCATTTTCCGTCAGGACTTACCGCAATACCTTCAGGCTCTACACCCACCGCTACTTGCTGAATGGCTTGCTTAGTGATCAAATCAATCACAGTTACCTGATTATCATCCTCATTAGACACATACATGCGTGTCCCTTGACTGTTAATAGCAAACGTTTCCGGATCTTCGCCAGATGGAAGTTTCCCTTTAACTTGGAAGGTATTAGCATCCACCTCAATCACTGCATCATCATCGCTAGTCGCGACATATAAAGTCTGTTGATCTTTACTAAGCGCAATACCCCGTGGTCTTTGCCCAACATTAACCGTCTTAAGCAATTTGCCTGCAATCGGATCAACCACGGCAATCGCATTGTCTTTTTCTAGCGTAACAAACACCGTTTCAGCTGTCACAATCGAAGTAGATAGCAACAAACCACCGAGCAAAGCAGCTTTAATTCTCATATTGATTCCTTATTGTTGGCATTGAGTTTCAGGCTGATCATAGCCTAACGTATCGAGTTCATTTTTAGGATGTAAAAAACCTTCCAAAGGCGGTACGGCTACTAATGAGGTCGGCGCAGCCAATAAGACC
>JAIPFI010000027.1 GCA_021736705.1 Methylococcaceae bacterium
AATCAAAACATCACAGTCTTTGCGTTGATTGGCATTGATAATCGCTTGGTTGATTGCATATTTGGCTTCGTTGCCTTGTACCATGACTGGATAGATAACAATGGGAATTGTAGGGAAGCGGCGCTTAAGTACCGAGAGTATATCGCGTATCGCAGCACCAGAAGGTGAAGTGATGACCCCTATGCTACTCGGTATAATAGGCAGTGCTTTTTTGTGTTCAGGGGCAAATAGTCCTTTTGCTGCGAGTTTTTCCTTTAGTTGCTCAAATGCCCGACGTAGCGCGCCATCGCCCGCTTCTTGTATCTGGTTAATAATTAATTGATAGTCGCCACGCGCCTCATATAAGCTGACATTAGCGCTGGCTTGAATTTGTAGGCCATTTTCTGGTTGAAATTTAAGGCGCTGTACTTGGCTATGAAACATTGCGCAACGAACTTGGGCGCGTTCATCTTTTAATGTAAAGTAAATATGACCCGATGAAGGGCGGCTTAAATTGGAAATTTCACCATTGACTTGCACAGCGAAAAAATTCTGTTCTAAGAGAGACTTTACGCTGCTATTGAGTTGCGAAATGCTAAAAATTTTTGTTGCTGAATAAGCAAAGGTGTCCATTGGTTTAGCTTTTTTTCCTATTTTCACGTTCGACAAATTGCATATACCGTTGAATTTTCGCTTCTATCGCAGGTAGGGGCTTAATAAGCTGCACGCCTATAAGTTGTGTTTTATCGGGTCTATCGGGGATTAATGAGCGTTGGTTACGAATTTCTATAGCATTATAAAAATCGCCTATTTCTGGCAATTCTATAAAGCAGTTATCCAGTGTATTGTTGATTTGCAAATCGTCTGATAAGTCTTCGGGCTCTATTTGTAAACATAAACCAGAAATACTTATATCATGGATTTTTAAATTCAGTTCTTTGGTTTCCTCTTGATCGTCTAGTGATATGTTTACTTTGATAGTACATAAGGCGGGCTTAGACATGGGTGATCTGATTCGATAAAACTTACGCCGTTCAAACCAATAGAGCGTGTCAGGGATCGAGAGTAAAAATGCTGCGATACCTTTTAGGTTGGTTGTCGTTATGTGCTTATGTGAAAACTGTACTTGTATACCTGAAATGACGCTATTAAAGGTGACTTCACTGGCGGTCAGAAACTGTTCATTAAGGTAATTTTTGGAGGCGCAATCTAAGGTTAGCGTTTGCTTTTTCTTGTTTACGTCGGTAATCACAGTAATGAACGATTCTTTAGCTTCGCCAAAGTGTGCGGTGATTAAGCAGCCTTGTTTCCACATAAGGGTCAGCTTGCGAATGATTTCGGCATTGTTTCTGATGGCAAAGCTGGGATCTGACAACATGGTAAATAATTAATTAATCAATAGATTGGGTATTGTAGAATAATTGCTATTATCTGTATATTCATTGGGAGAGAAGATGGGGTGGCTTTATTTAATGGGGGCGAGTATTGCAGAAATATTTTTTGCCTTGAGTCTTAAATATAACGAAGGATTTACTAAGTTAATTCCTTCCATTGTGACGGCCATATCAGGTGCGGGTAGTTTTGGTTTATTGATGTTATCAATTAAAACCTTGCCCTTAGGAACAGCTTACGCAATATGGACAGGAGTAGGTGCTGCAGGCATTGCTATTGCAGGTATTTTCTTATTTAAAGAATCAGTGGATATTTATCGTTTATCGTCTATTTCTCTCATTATCATGGGCGTGATTGGCTTGAAATTATTTGCGGGTGAATGATGCTGCATATCGTTAATGAGCGTGTTGAGTGTGATGTTTTTTTTCAACGTATTGCCAAAGGAGATGCGCTAATTTTTGTTGGTAGTGCTGTTTTATGTCTGCATAGTAACGCGCAAAATGCTGATCAATTAAAGCAATGCCTGCAAAATTTCCAGTGTTACGTTTTGGAGCCAGATTTATTGGCCCGAGGTCTTGCGCAGGATGAGATTATTGCTGACATAAAGCCAGTCGATTATTCTGGGTTCGTTACTTTAACTATTGAGCATGAAGTGATAAAAGCATGGAATTAGAGCTTGGTGGTCATAGTATTGAAGTAACGGATCAAGGATTTCTCTGCGACCTGAATCAATGGAATAACCAGGTGGCTGAACATCTTGCTCAGCTAGAAGGTATCGTTTTAAGCGCTGAGCACTGGGAAATTCTGTTATTTATTCGTCAATTTTATCAGGATTATAAATATTTACCGAATGCGCGGGTTTTTGCTAAAGCTATTAAGAATAAATTGGGTAATGAGAAAGCGAGCAGTCGTTATTTACTGAGATTGTTTCCTGAAGGCCCCTTAAAATATGCAGCTAAAATTGCTGGGCTGCCTAAGCCGCCCAGTTGTTTATAGCAAGTTTTACCTAGCCTTCGCTTTGTTTAAAGCGGTGAATCTGGCGGCGTTGTTTTTTGTTTGGGCGTTGTGCGGGGTCATAAGGCATTAATAAGCGCTCGGCATGTCTTTGAGCGACATCTTGCGCGCGTTTTAAGCTGCTGGCTTCTGATTCTGAATACAATAAAACGGCTTCTGACGCGGGTCTGCGCTGCTCATTTATGGCTAATACGCTAATATCCCAGCTGTATTGGTCTTTATGAATGATTAAAGTATCGTTAACTTTAATTTCTTTGCTAGGTTTTGTGCGTTGTCCATTTAAATGGACTTTTCCACCCGACACCGCATCAGATGCAAGTTTGCGCGTTTTAAAAAAACGCGCAGCCCAGAGCCATTTATCTAGTCGAATGGATTCGAGTTGTTGCATAGTTAACTTTCAGCCCACGCTTTATAGCCGCCGGCCAAACTTATAGCGTTAGTGTAGCCTAGCTTGTGTAAGGATTCAGTTGCTAGTGCTGAGCGTCCGCCGGATTGGCAGCAGACAATAATTTTTGCTGTGTGTTGGCCGGCAAAATCAGGATGGTTGTTAATTTGAAACTCAAGCACGCCGCGCGGAATATTAACTGCGTTAGGTAATTGCCCCGCAGCAAATTCAGCTGGCTCTCTGACATCTAAAATAAAATATTCGGATAAAACTTGTTTGGCTTCTGCTACAGATATTTCAGAAATATTTTGTTTGGCATTTGCCACTAAGTCCATTGCGGTCATTTTCATAATAAGCCTATTTGCTATGTTTTTGAAATTGCTATATTAGCAAGCAATAATATTTAAAGTCTAGTTTTTTCATGGACGGATGATGTTTTAAGGTAAAATAATCATTAATTTATGCTTTTATTATTGAGGATTTTCTATGAATTTTGAGAAAGTTATTTTTGGTTTTTTCATTGTTTTATCATTAACACTAAATGTCGGATTTTTTCTGGGTGAATATGACAATGCAGCCCATCACAGTGTTTTTGAGTTATTTGCTGTTGTTATCGTTAATTTAATTGCAACGGGATTGAAGTTAGGTGATCGTTCGCAAATTGGTGCAATTTTATTAGCCACCAGTCTAGTGGCTGATTTTGAATTAATTGCGGCGGCATTGCGTTGGACTTTTGCCGTGCATATTGTCGGTACAGGGGTGACGCCTGATGTCATGGCGAGCATTATTGCGCTTGCGGGTGGCGCTTTGGTAGCCAATATTATTTCGGTGGTCATTCTGGTTTCTGAGACCTTAATGTCAAGATTGTAAGTAAAAAATTTTTAAATAGAATTTATCACTTTTATAAAATATGAATGCAAGTCAGGATATAAGTCGCGTTAGTTTTATTGTCATGCGCGAGATGCGCGCCCCTTTAATGACTATATTGATAGTTTATGCCTTAGCTATTTTAGGGATGGTGTTTATTCCAGGCATTGAAGTTGATGGTAAGACTCAGTATTTAAGTATTTTTCATGCTTTTTACGTCATGAGTTATACCGCAACGACGATAGGCTTTGGAGAAATTCCTTTTGCCTTTAGTGATGCGCAGCGATTATGGATGATAGTGTGTATTTATTCGGGTGTGGTGACTTGGTTTTACGCGTTAGGTAGTATCGTACATTTATTTCAAAACCGCTTTTTTTTGCGTGCGGTTGAGGAGTGGCGATTTTCCAAAAATGTCCATCGTATTGTTGGGCCATTTTATATCGTATGTGGCTTTGGTGATACCGGCAGTGTTCTAGTTAGAGGTATGAATGATGCAGGATTAAGGGCTATCGTTATTGATCAGAGTGAAGAGCGTATCCAGGCATTAAAATTACGTAACTATAAAACAGCGGTGCCAGGTCTGTGTGCAAATGCCAGTATTCCACGATATTTATTAGAGGCTCGTGTGCAGGATGAAATGTGTAAGGCAGTTGTTTGTATTACCAGTGATGAAGAAGCAAATCTAAAAATTTCAGCGATGGTGCGCCTGTTAAATCCAAAAACTGGCATTATCACCATGTCTAAAGTGGATGATTTTGAAGAAACTTTAGCTACTTTAGGTGGCGAAGTGCATATTGTTGATCCTTTTAAGACTTTTGCACGCGTTTTAAATGCCAGTATTAATAATCCTGCTTTTTATGCATTAAACAATTGGTTGGTGGGTGATAAGGGTGCAACCTTAGAAAGTTATGTGCGTCCACCTGTTGGTGGTTGGATTATCTGTGGTTATGGGCGCATGGGTCTTGAAGCAAATCGAGTGTTGACAAAAAATGGCATTAAAACCGCTGTTATTGATCCACATTCAAGACGAAAAGAAGAGGAGATTGATACTTATGTTATTGGGCATGTTAATGCTAAAACATTAAGTCAGGCTGGTATTTATGAGGCGGTTGGACTGTTGGCAGCAGATGCTGATGATGGGCATAATCTGGGTGCGCTATTAAATGCACGTTGTCTTAATAAGAATTTATTTACTATTGTGCGCCAAAATAGTCATGAAAATGAAGTGGCATTTTCTGTGGCGAATGCCGATATGATTATGCAACCTACCTTAGTTACAGCAAGAAAAATATTATTATTACTAATTGCGCCGCTATTAAAGCCTTTTTTTAGATATTTATTGGCTAAAGAACCAGGAAGAAAAGAGAGATTAAAGCAGTTACTTGCATTATTACGGGAAAAAATAGGTGATCAAAAACCTTCTTTGGTAACGATAGATTTTACCCTTGAGAAAAGTAGTGCAGTCATTCAAGCTTTAGATGCAGGTGAGGAGGTATTGTTAGGGCATATTATCTCAGATCCTCGTAATCGCAATGTTGAGCTGGATTTGGTGCCCTTTGTTATTCAGTCTTGTGGCAAAGAAGTTGTTTTACCACCTAAAGATTATAAAATTTTAGAAGGGGATCAATTGCTTTTTTGTGGCACTGCCACGTCTAAAGATTTATTGAAATCTTCTATCAATAGTGAGTACACGTTATATTATCTGCGCACAGGTCGATATAAGCCAATGGGTTATTTTATGCAGTGGTATGAACGCCGGTTCAGTAAGGCGTGATTTTTAAAAGGCATGGTTTACTATGAAGGAAAATAAAATTCAATGTACTTTATGCGGGCTTGCCGTTGAGATTAATGCCTTTAGTGTAAATACTACAGAAGGTTTAAAGCTGTTTTGTTGTGCAGGATGTTTGTCGGTGTATCGCTTATTAAATGGCGATAAAGTTATCGACTAAATCATTTCTTGTGTGTAGCCGGCTGCTGACCAGGCTAAAACACTTGCGCTGTCTTTTTTCCATTCTGCAAGTACGAAGCGCTGCCCACTTAAATCGTTAATTTTTAGTTCGTGTATGGCTGGGCGGTGTGTATGTCCATGGATTAGGCGCGTTGTTTGATATTGAGCCATGATATTTGCGACAGTTATTTGGTTGACATCCATAATATCTTGAGATTTTTTGCGTTTATGGAAAAAACTACGTAAACGGTACCAGCGCGCATAAAGTATTCTTAAGATCAATGGTTTAGATAAAACGTTTTCTTGCCATGCCAGGCTATGCGATTTTAAGCGGAACGCTTGGTAAGCTAAGTCGTCGGTACACAGCAAATCGCCATGCGTTAGCAAGGTTGGCGTACCATATAAATCAATGACGCTGTATTCATCTAATAAAGTAATTCCAGTTTCTTCGCTAAAGCGCTGCCCAATTAAAAAATCACGATTGCCGTGTATATAGAAAACCGGTGTGCCTTGTGCTGTTAGTGCTTTTAAATGTTTTTTTACGCTTTTAATGGGCGGACTAAAGTCATCATCACCAATCCAAGTATCAAATAAGTCACCTAAAATATACAGTGCTTTTGCTTGTTTAGCGCGTCCGGTTAATAGCTTAATAAACTTTTGCGTTACTTCAGGGCGTTCAATCGTCAGGTGTAAATCTGAAATAAAAAGCGTTTCGTTAGGCATTATTCTGAACCCTGAATAAGTAAAAAGAAACGGCTCATAAATGAGCCGTTTATCGGTATTGTTTACTGAACGATTTCAGCTTTTTCTATAATGATGTCTGTTTTAGGTACATCTTGATGGCCGTTTTTGTTACCTGTTGCTTGCTTGGCCATTTCATCAACTACATCCATACCTTCAACCACTTTGGCAAATACCGCATAACCCCAGCCATTTTGTGTTGGTGCGCTGTAGTTTAAAAAATCATTGTTTTTATAATTAATAAAGAATTGTGCCGTTGCTGAATCAGGTGCTGGCGTACGCGCCATAGCCAATGTGCCACGGTCATTTTTTAAGCCATTATCCGCTTCATTTTTGATCATGCCATGGGTTTCTTTTTGTGCGAAGCTAGTATCAAAACCACCGCCTTGCGCCATGAATCCAGGAATAATACGGTGAAAAATTGTACCGTTATAAAAGCCTTCTTCGACGTAGGTAATGAAATTCTTTACTGTAATCGGTGCTTTTTCAGCGTCCAATTCAATAATGAAATCGCCTAGTGTAGTCTGGAATTTAACTTTAGTTTGTGTCTCTGGCATTTTGTTTTCCGTTGAAAAAGAATAGGTTGAAGTAAAAGACAGCATTAAAAAAAGGAGTAAGGTACGCATAATGCTCACTATTAAAAGATGAAAAAGGTAAATTCTATGTGTTTTTATCTTGAAAGAGAAGCGCTAATCTTGGAAAATTGATCAGTTAAGCTCGTATACTACGAGTCATTAAGATTAATTTATTCTGAGTAGCTACGCAAAATGTTAAAAATTTACAATACCTTAAGTAGAGAAAAAGAAGTTTTCACGCCTAGGATTGAAGGTAAAGTGGGGATGTATGTCTGCGGTATGACTGTCTATGATTATTGTCATATTGGTCATGCGCGCGTGATGGTCGTCTTTGATATTGTTGCGCGGTACTTACGTTATTCGGGTTACGACTTGACCTATGTACGTAATGTCACGGATATCGACGATAAAATTATTCAGCGTGCTAATGAAAATAAAGAAGAGATTGGCGCCTTAACAGAGCGTTTTATTGATGCTATGCATGAAGATGAACGTGAATTAGCGGTATTGCCTCCTGATATTGAGCCAAGAGCAACAAAGTCGATGGATGATATTATCCTGATGATTACTGCTTTATTTGAAAAAGGCTTGGCTTATACCGGCAGCAATGGTGATGTTTTTTATGCAGTTGATAAATTCGCCAATTATGGCGCTTTATCCGGTAAGAAACTTGATGAGCTTCAGGCGGGCGAGCGAGTTGATGTCAATTTAGCGAAAAAGAACCCGTTTGATTTTGTATTATGGAAAAAAGCTAAAGTTGATGAGCCGTATTGGAATTCTCCGTGGGGAAGAGGGCGTCCGGGTTGGCATATAGAATGTTCAGCGATGGCGACGCGCTGTTTGGGTCATCATTTTGATATACATGGCGGCGGTATGGATTTACAGTTTCCACATCATGAAAATGAAATTGCCCAATCTGAAGGGGCGACGGGCGAAAAATTTGTCAATGTCTGGATGCATAATGGCTTTGTGCGTATTAATGAAGAGAAAATGTCTAAGTCATTAGGTAATTTCTTCACCGTTAGGGAAGTATTGAAACAATACCGTGCTGAAATCGTGCGCTTTTTCGTGCTCTCCAGTCATTATCGCAGTCCGCTTAATTACTCGGATGAACAGTTAGATGATGCGGGGGCAGCTGTAACGCGTTTATATACCGCTTTACGTGGAGTTGCAATCGCTCCAAATGCGCGTGCAACGGATTATACGGTTCGTTTTAAACAGGCAATGGATGATGATTTTAATACCGCCGTGGCTGTGGCGGTTTTGTTTGATATGGCGAGAGAATTGAATAAAATAAAAAACAATGATGCTGAGCTTGCTGCGCAATTGGCGGGTGAATTAAAAGAATTATCCAGTGTATTGGGAATTCTACAGGGTGATCCCGAAGAATTCTTGAAAGCAGTGGATGGCGCGCAAAATGGCAGCTTAACCGAGCAGGATATAGATGCTTTGATAATGCAGCGTGTCGAAGCTAAGCAAAATAAAGACTGGGCATTAGCAGATAAAATCCGCGATGACTTAAAAGCGCAAGGTGTAGTTTTAGAAGATGTAGCGACAGGCACCAGCTGGCGACGTGAATGAAGCTATTTTGAATATTTTTGGCATTCTTCATTATAGTGACAAAAGTAGTTTACACCTTGTTCCTAAGTTCTACTTGCGAATACATGCTTTAACAGCTCCGCTGTGCCATTAGCAACTCAACGACCGTGAAGCAGAGCTTTCTAGTCATGCGTTCCCAAACAGAGTTTGGGAACGAAAAAAAAGTGTAAACTGAGAAATGAAGCATACTAAAAATTGTATAAGGGCGTGGCTTTAGCTCGCCTTTAGATGTTATGACTTTAAGGCGGGACAGAAATATTAGATAGGAGTGCAATAGCTTTAGCTATTGCTGATTCGGAAATAGCTAAAGCGTGCCACTCCTAATTATGTGTCTCGCCTTAAAAATGGAAGCCCCTTTGAGTGCTCTTTGATATTGGTAGATTAAAGGCGCTTTTTTTAATTATAGATTATGTTCCGACTTAAATAGGGAGTCTGGATAATTAAAGGAATCACGCATGAGTGAAATAAAAGATAAATCGATAGAAGTTTTCCTTGATGAGCTGGCAAGTCGAGCAGCCACCCCTGGCGGCGGTAGTGCCGCAGCATTGATGGGTGCACAATCGGCAGCGTTAACCAGTATGGTTTGTAACCTAACCATTGGCAAGCCAAAGTACGCTGAGGTTGATGTAGATATGCAGGCTTTATTAGTTAAGTCAGAAGCGCTACGCGCAAGCTTAACTGGGATGATTAAAGCTGATGTAGATGTTTTTGATCAATTAATGCTGGCTTATGGCTTACCTAAAGAGACTGACAACGAAAAAGCAGCACGTAGCGAGCAAATCCAAGTCGTTTTAAAATCGGCAACTTTAGTGCCCTTAGCTTGCGCTAAAGCCTGCGCGGAAGCAATAGAACTGAGTCAAGAGGCGGCAATGAAAGGCAGTGTTAATGTCATTAGTGATGCAGGCGTTGGCGTTATGTCCGCTTATGCAGGTTTAAAAAGCGCAGCATTGAATGTTTATATCAATACCGCAAGCTTAAAAGATCGTGCATTCGCAGATACGCAACTTATTGAACTTGAAGAGATTCTGTCTGGAGCTGAGTCGAAGGTAGAGAATGTTTACCAAGTAGTAAAAAATAAATTATAAACTTTTGAAATAAAAAGTTGACCGTTAAGGATTAGGCGCTATAATAGGCAGCTCTTTAGGGAGTTAATTACTACTTAGTGATTCAGCTTTAAAGGCTTATAAATAGTTCGGGATATAGCGCAGTTTGGTAGCGCGCCTGCTTTGGGAGCAGGATGTCGGGGGTTCGAATCCCTCTATCCCGACCAATATTAGCGTTTGTAGCTCAGCTGGATAGAGCATCGGCCTTCTAAGCCGAGGGTCGCAGGTTCGAGTCCTGCCAAGCGCACCATATTCCTTAAAGATCATCATTATGGTGAGCGTAGCTCAGTTGGTAGAGTCCCGGATTGTGATTCCGGTTGTCGCGGGTTCGAGCCCCGTCGCCCACCCCATTAATATTAATAAGTTAGACTAGTTTTAGTTTATTTTCTTCTGCAACGATTTTGCAACTAGCCGATGAATTATTAGCGTACTCCGCTAGATGCTCAGGCGCTAAATGTGCGTACCGTTGAACCATATCAAAACTGCTCCATCCTCCTAATTCTTTCAGTATATGTAACGGTGTTCCATTCTGTACATGCCAACTTGCCCGTGTGTGTCTCAAATCATGCTAACGAAAGTTAATGATTCCAGCTCTAACTAAAGCTTTTCTCCATGCCGCAGTGTCTGTTTTTTTTATCGGAACCCCTTTGTAAGTAAATATTCTTACATTATGTTTGCCAATTTGCGCTTTTATCGCCGCAATAGCACTGTCATTTAAGGGTGCTCTGATCGCCTTACTCGCTTTAGCTTGGTCTGGATGGATCTGCCAACTTTACGCTGTAAATCTATCTGACTCCATTTTAATTCGAGTACGTTCGATTCTCTTAGTCCTCTTGCTAATGTAAATCGAGCCATATCTGAGAGGTGGGAAGGTAATTGAGGCTCTTTTGATACATCAGTGCACCTAAAATTAAAAAACTTGAATATTGAGTTGTAGATTTTTTTGAATGAGAAATTGAGGTCATTTTACCATTTGAATCCTAAATTGAGAATTGCTGACTTTACTTTACTTTACTTTACTTTACTTTTCCGTACAATTATAGTTAGCTTGTGTTTTTTGGGGGGTGGGATTGGCGTGAATTTGCGTTTTAGTTGTCTGCTCATATCTTCGATAAGATGGAAGCAATTACATAAGTTTTTTTTCATACAATCTAGTAGGTTTATAACATGGCAACAATTAATAATATTTCTGAAGTCGGACATACTCTTGCTCAGGCAGCAATTGATAATGGGCAGACAACACCGGTTGCTGATCAGCCAGGTGTGTCTGAGTTTACAGTAGGCGGGGTTCGCGTTTTTACATCAGAATCTGGCATTACGTTAGGTGGTGCGAATCACGCGGATCACGCCGTATTAACGGGTACTGCTAATGCCAATGTCCAAGGCGACGCGCATGATAACCTAATTGTAGGTAACGATGGTAACAATGATATCGATGCAGGTAATGGTGATGACCAAGTATCAACAGGTGCGGGTGATGATAATATCACGCTAGGTGCTGGTGATGATAGAGTTGATATCGATGGCCCAGGAACTAAAGTTATTGATAGTGGTGAAGGGGACGATCTTTTTGTTATTCATGCTTCAGCAGCGGGAAGCCAGACAACTTTTACTGGTTTAAACCCAGGTGATAAAGTTCGTATTAACGCTGATGCTAATGGTGATGGAAAAATTGACCTTAATGACGTTGATATGACTAAAACAGGTACTGATGCTAATGGTGATACCATTATTACCTTAACAGATGGTACTTCATTTACACTTGAGGGCGTGAAAGTAGGGCCTTTTGATGGTGCTTTACAATATGAAATTGGTACTGACGAAGATGGTAATCTATTTGTTGATATTACCGATGCCAATGCTTAATTGAGTTAGTTTTTTTTCTCAATACTTAAACCCCCAATAACCTCTGGTGTTGGGGGTTTTTTTTGGGTGCTTATGAAAATTTTATTTATTCATTGTGATTTGCCAGGGCAATTTCTGCCGTTTATGCAATGTATGGCGGAGTCGCCAGGTTGGCAGGTCTATGGCATTTATGATCAGCAAAAAGCGAGAGTGTGTAAGTTACCTGATTCTTTTACCCTCTATGGTTATAGTGTAGTCGCGCAAGACTATGCAGCAACCCATCATTATGTGGTGGACTTAGATCGAAGTGTACGGCGGGCTCAAGCGGTAGTGCGTATTTTACAAAAATGCCGAGCGCAAGGAATCGAGTTTGATTTAGCCGTTACCCATACAGGCTGGGGTGAATCTTTATATTTTAAGGATATTTATCCTAATACGCCGTTGATTGGTTATGCTGAGTTTTTCTTTCATGCTCAAGGTGCAGATGTGGGGTTTGATCCTGCCTTTCCGGTAAGTTTGGATTTTCAATTACAAGTGAAAACCTTTAATGCACAATTGCTTTTAGGGCTAAATGAGTGTGATGCTTTAATTAGTCCGACGGCTTGGCAAAAAAACTTATTCCCCCCAAGAATTCAGGCTGATATTGACGTTATTCATGAAGGCGTGGATATTGATATAGTGCACCCCGAGGCCTTTATAAATTTTACATTACCTAATGGTGTTTGTTTAAGTCGGGCTAATCAAGTGGTCACTTATTGTGCGCGTAGTCTGGAGCCATATCGTGGTTTTCCAACGTTTATTAAAGCGGTTGAGCTGATTTGTCAGCAACATCCACAGTGCCATATTGTTATTGTGGGGGCTGATGAAGTGAGCTACAGTCCCCCGCCTAAATCTGGACAAAGTTACCGGCAACAATGTGTGCAAGGTCTAATTTTGCCTAAGGATAGAGTGCATTTTTTAGGTACGGTGCCTTATCAAACTTATTTGCAGATTTTGCAATTGTCCTCGGTGCATATTTATTTGACGTACCCTTTCGTTTTATCTTGGTCGTTTATGGAGGCGATGGCCAGTGAATGTGTGTTAATATGTTCGGCTACCGAACCTGTTTTGGAGTTGATTCGCGATCGAAAGAATGGTCTTCTAGTGGACTTCTTTGATTATCAAGCTATTGCTGATCAGGTGGATTTAGTTTTTTCAGATCCTGAGCGTATGCGCTTCTTAGGGCAACAGGCTAGGCAGACCATTATGCGATTTTATCAACGTAAATTTTCTTTAGCACGTTATCAAAATCTAATACAAACGCTTCTTTCTGATATATAAATCTATGCGTGAAACCCTTCTAAAGTGCCGTCAGTTTTTTATTTATTCATTTATTTTTAGTTTTTTTATAAATATTTTATCTTTGACGCCTATTCTTTTTATGCTTAATGCAATGGATCGCGTGATCTCAAGTCGCAGCATGGAAACCCTCGCTGCATTAGTGGTCGTCGCTGTGTTTGCCTTAATGATTGAGGCATTTTTAGAGTCAGTACAGACTAAATTACTGAATCGCTTTAGTTTCACTTTACACCGCTTGCTCGGCTTACCCGCTTTAAAACGTATTTTAGCGAATAAGCAAGAGGATAGTCAGATTCGCCATGGCATGGATGATGTTGATCAACTGCAACGCTTCATTACCACTAAGGGGGTTAAGGCTTTATTTGATTTACCTTGGATGCCTTTTTATCTGTTTATCTTATTTCTTTTTCATCCCTTATTAATGTATATCGCAATGATTGCTTTGGTTCTATTAAGCTGTTTGGCTTATTGGGAGCATCGTGTGACGACTCACAATCAATTGCAGGTACAGCAGTTTGGCCGCGCAGCTAATGATTTTATTGGCATGGCGCATCGTAATAATGAAGTGATTGGTGCGCTGGATATGAGTGATAGCGTTGCTAATCGGTGGTGGATGATTAACGAAGATTATTTAAATCGTAAAAATACGGTGGAAAATAAAGTGGCCGGAATTAAAGCCTTAAGCGCTTTTGTCGGCCATATGGTGCGTATTGTAGGAATTAGTGCGGGTGCTTATCTCGTGATCGTTGAGGGATTAAGTGCGGGTATTTTAATTGCCTCAGTGATGTTAATGAGCATAGCCATTAAGCCTATGGCTTCTATTATTGCCGCGGGTAAATCATTTATTGATGCAAAAGCCGCCTACCAGCGTTTGGATACACTATTAGTCAAGCAGGATAATAAAGAAGTACTGTCCTTGCCCGCGCCTAAAGGGCAATTATTGGTCGAGCGCGTATTTTTCTTTCTGAATAAAGACCGAAATATTCTTAATGGCGTTTCCTTTCAATTAGAGCCCGGAGAGTGTTTGGCCGTGATTGGCTCCAGTGCCTCGGGTAAATCGACTTTGAGTAAATTACTCGTTGGATATTATCGCCCTAGCGATGGATTTATTCGTTTAGATGGTGCTGATGTGAATTTCTGGTCAAAAAATGGATTGGGCAAGCATATTGGCTATTTACCACAGGACATTCAACTTTTTTCAGGCACAGTTGCCGATAATATTTGCCGATTACAAAAAGTAAAAGATAACGAAGACGCCATTATTGCTGCGGCTAAAAAAGCAGGTATTCATGAGATGGTGTTGAAATTAACACATGGATATGAAACCGAAATAGGCGAGCAAGGCGCGCATCTTTCTGGTGGTCAACGGCAGCGACTGGGGCTTGCGCGAGCATTATATGGTAATCCTCAGTTTTTAGTGCTGGATGAGCCTAATTCAAGTTTGGATGGTGCCGCGGAATTATTATTAATAGAACTACTGGGCACCTTAAAACAAGAAGGTGTCACTATTGTCGTTGTGACGCATAAGCCCAACTTAATGCAGTGTGCTGATCGCGTACTGGCCATGCATGAAGGTAGTGTGATGCAGTTTGGTCTGCGTGATGATGTATTGGCACAAATTAAAATAGCATAAAAATATGAAAGCTAAAATTTTTGATCATTTTTTGCCGACTATTGCAGTGGATTCAAGTGGTGAATCTACTGCGATTATTCGTAGTGGTATTTTTTTGGGAGTGTTGTTGTTCTCGGGTTTTCTATTATGGGGCTTAACGGCTCCTATTAGTGGAGCTGTGATCACTAACGGCATTATTAAGATTGATTTTAACCGAAAAAAAATACAGCACTTTGAAGGAGGCATTATTAAAGAAATTAATGTCCGTGAAGGAAGTTTCGTTAAAAAAGGCGACCCTTTGGTCGTGCTAGAGGATATTCACTCTAGCTCTCAAGTGAACATTTTAAACGACCGATTACATGCCGCGATGGCTAAAGAAGCGCGGCTTTTAGCACAAAAAAAGAATGCCACGAAAATTGTTTTCCCACAAGAGTTAATCGACAATGTTGATGCAAAAGTCAAAAGTTTATTGCAAAATGAAATTGAATTATTCAATTCTAAACGCAAAAGTAATTTGGATCAGATAGATCTATTGCGGCATCAAATTGACCAAACAAAACAGCAAATTTCTGGGTTAGAGCGCGAATCTGAAGCGATTAAGGCGAGTATTGGTTATATCAAAAAGAAGTTGGTTGCCAGTGTGAATTTACAAAAAAAAGGCTATGGTGAACAGTCACAAATTTGGGATCAAGAAGGTTTATTGGCTGGAAAGCGTGAGCGTTTAGGTGCATCTCAAGCTGAAATTTCAGTTGCTTCAGCAAAAATCACTGAAACTCAGTTGCGTATTATTACTCAGGAAAATACTTATACGCAGGAAGCGGATGATCAGTTAAAAGATTTGCAAAAAGAACTCTTGGAAGTCCAAGAGTTACTACGACCAGCACAATATGCGTTTGAGCGCTCTGTTGTGGTTGCGCCTTTAGATGGACAAGTAATTAATTTGCAAGTGAATACTATTGGTGGTGTGGTCAGGCCGAGTGCCGATTTAATGGAAATTATTCCGAAGAAAAATGAATTAATTATTGAGGCTAAAGTAAGTACTCATGATATTGATAATGTACATGTGGATCAGCAAGCGCATATCCAGTTGTCGGCCTATAATAGTCGCACTACGCCTTTAGTTGAAGGTGTTGTTACCTATATTGCTGGTGATGTGACTGAGGAAACATCAAAGCCGGGTGAATTTTATTACCTCTGTTATATACAAGGTACTGCGAATTCATTGAGCCAGTTACCTGAAAATATTGTGCTGTATCCTGGTATGCCTATTACTGCGTTTATTCAAACACGCGCACGTACCTTTATTGATTTTATTTTAGAACCTATTGTCGATAATATGCGCCGTGCATTGCGTGAAGATTAATTTATGAGCAAGATAATGACGAAGAAACAACAACTCTGTATTTATAAGGCTGAGCAACTTTTAATTGTTCATTGGAAGATGTTGCAAGCCTTGGATAATTCCATGGATTTTGTGCTCAATGGTCAAGTATTGGCTAAGCCGTTTTTAGCCGTACAAATGACAGATCCGTTGGATATGATGATAATTCTTGATGCCCGCGTATACAAGACCAATGCACGTAAAAACACCTTGCTTATCCAAGAGCGCGAGACGGGGAAAGTGATTGCCCAATGTCAGCAAAACAGCATTACTTTATTGTCTAAAAAAATTATTCAGAGCTACGAGCCTGCGATTCAGGCGCGATTATATACTCGGTTAATGACGCATACGCAGGAAAAATTTAAGGATTTCCCGCAAGCTAAAATACATGCATTAGCTGTGCGTTATGCCAGCACTGAAGTGCAGTTTTATCAAATTGATCAAGAGGTGTATTTTTTACGCTTACCTTTGGTTATTAAAGCTGCACAAACCTTATTACCATTGAATTTCTCAGTAGTTACTGAGCAAGGCATGCGTCATCAGCAAAAAACTTTGAGCTTATATTTGGATAATGCCCTGCATCTGTTCATAAAAGCCGAAGATCTCGCCAAACAAGCGTATGCCTTATTGAGTTACAGTGCTTTAGCGACTATTCCTATATCTTTAGCGAATGTTGAAAAATTAACTAGGCAAGACTTGGTTACACGTTTAGCTGAACATAGCTCGGCAGCCAATACCTTACAAAGCTTTATTTTGCCCAACATTAAATCTGCCAATGTTGCCAATGTTGTTGCAACGATGCCTAGCTCGATAGCCACACCATTAGATTTAAGTGCCAAAGTAATTGGCGTGAAACAACAAAAGATTATTGGCTGGGCGAAAAATAATGCGCAGTTAAGTGAGTCGATAAAGATCGATATTTATGAAAATGAGCAAAAACTAGGCTCTGTGAATGCCGATAAGTCTTGTCTTGATGTCGGTTTAACGCAAGATTTTGGTTTGTGTGCCTTTGCTATTGGCTTAGCCGATGATTTATTGCAAGGTTCACCACGCCAGTTGGACTTACGATTTGCCGCAAATGGCGAGGCATTGCCGGGTAGTCCGATTAAATTAGGTGAGGGGCGTTTTGATTTTAAATTGACGGTCGAGCAAGGTGAAACAGTTAAAATCACTTTTCAACAACGAACTTTATCGAATGCTAAATTTTCGCTGCAATTGTTATTAGATGGGCAATTATTTAACGACACTCATATGCAGGGTGGTAGTGCTTTTGAATTGAAGGAGCGTTTACCTGATTTGGCTTTTGATGGCCAATCGCATTTGTTGCAACTTAATATTAACAATGCAGCAGGTAAGCTCGTGTCCAGTACTTTGCGCAAAGTGCAACATCAGTATCAAGGCGCTTTAGAAAATTTTGATTATCGTCTCTTGTCTGGTTGGTTAGCGAATAAAACATTTCCCGATTTAATTCCTGTTATTGATATATGGCTTAATGAAACCTTAGTTAAGAAAGGCTTGGTGTGCCATTTATCACGTCTTGAATTATGTCAAAAACATCAATTAAATAGCGATAAAGTTGGATTTGAGTGGGCTATCCCCGACGAATTTTTATTTGCACCAACACTTAAAGTCGCGTTGTACTATACCGGCACAGAAACACTTGTGATTCCAGTACAAACGATAGTCACCGCAAAAGACACGATGATTCGCTCTTTAATTAGCGCCGCTGAATTTTTAAAATCCGCACCTAGTGATCAAGATCATCAAAACCGAGTCGATGCCAATACTTGGGCTCGCCAACAGATTATCGAGCCAGCAATTAAAGCTTTGCGTCAGCAAAGCGGCATTCCGCAACAGATTCAATTGAAACTAAGTAATAAATTAAGCCAGCCGAAAGTGAAGAAATCACCTATTATTGATGTGATTATTCCAGTTTATCAAGGCTATGATGAAACCTTGCAATGCCTAGAAAGTGTGTTACAGGCGAAAAATAACACCCAGTTACAAGTACATGTGCTAAATGATTGCTCGCCCGATGGTCGGTTAAAGTATAAATTGCAAGCACTTGCTCAAGAACGGGAATTTAATTTAATTGAAAATAGCGAAAATCTTGGTTTTGTCGCTACCGTGAATAAAGGCATGCGTTTGCATCCGGATCGTGATGTGTTATTACTCAATTCAGACACGGTAGTCAGTGATTATTGGCTGGATCGCATCTGTGCTGCAGCCGCGAAAAATAAAAATATTGCTACCGTCACGCCCTTTTCTAATAACGCCACGATTTGCAGTTTTCCGCAGTTTAATCAAGATAATCGCTTTCCAGAACATCAGGATTTGGGACAACTCAATAACTTGTTTTATCAATATAACGAAGGTGTGAGCGTAGATTTGCCGACAGCCGTCGGTTTTTGTATGTGGATTAAGCGTGAAGCCTTGTTAGAAATCGGTTATTTTGATGAACAAAAGTGGCTGCATGGTTACTGTGAAGAAAATGATTTCTGCTTGCGTGCCGCTAATCGTGGCTGGCGGCATGTTTTGGCTTGCGATGTATTTGTACAACATCATGGTTCTGTTTCTTTTGCTGGCACTAAGTCTGCACGTATAACGCGCAATTTGGCTTTATTAGATCAGCTTTATCCTGATTATTCGATCACCGTGCAGCGCTTTCTGCAGCAAGACCCTATTGCCTTAGCAAGAAATAAAGTAATAAAAGCACTCCTCAAACAGCAAGCGAAACATTATTTACTTTTTATTATGCATAGCTTGGGTGGTGGTGCGAAAGCACATGGCGATCACTTAGCGCATTTGCTTGAAACACAAAATCAGCATGTGCTGGAGTTAAGCGTTATTAACAATGACGCATGGCAACTACAATCCGTTTCTTCTGGTTATTGCATGATTTATCAATACCCAGATAATTATGGGCAATTGCTTGAGGATCTATCTGAGCTTGGCATTACGCGCATGCACTTTCATCAAGTAATGGGATTTCCACAGAAAATCTGGGAATTGCCAAAGCAATTAAAGGTGGCTTATGATTTCACTGCACATGATTTTATGCCTATATGCCCACGTATTAGTCTAATAGATGAGACGGGGCGTTATTGTAATCAATCACAATTTGATGTTAATAAATGTCAGCGATGTGTCCGGCTCAATGGAGTAAATAGTACTGATGTTGAACAGCATTTAATGGCGTTTGACGGTTCTGTAAAAAAATGGCGGGAACACTACACTAATGTTTTGAGTAAAGCGGAACAGATTATATGCCCGTCAAATAGCACGGCACAGATATATCAACAACATTTTGCTTTATCTAATATTCAAGTTAAGCCACATCCAGAGGATAGCTTCAAAATTACGCCTCCCGTATTAGCAAATAGTGAAAAAATTTCTGTTGCTGTGATTGGGGCTATTGGTGACCATAAAGGCTACCAGCTTTTGCTGGATTGCGCTAAAAATGCATTAAAAGAAGATTTACCCTTGCGTTTTGTGGTTATCGGATATACCCGTGATGATCAGCAATTAAGCAAGCTAGAGAATGTGATGATTACCGGAGCTTATCAAAACGCCGATCAACTCGCCGCGTTTATACAACTACATAACTGTAAGCTTGCTGCTTTTCTGAGCGTTTGGCCGGAAACTTATTGTTATACCTTAACCGAAGCTTTGCGTAATCATTTATATCCCGTTAGCTTGAACTATGGCGCGGTTGCGGAGCGTTTAACGGCATTGAATTATGGGCAAGTAATAGATGAATATTTAACACCGGTAGAGATTAATCAAGCGCTGCTAAGTGCGGGGCAAGCAATATCTAAGAAAACGACGACCATAAACTACCCAGGAGCGGTTTATCATGATCTTCTTAAGGATTATTACGAGCTATAAGCCATGGATTATGATATTACTTTAAGCAATGCAAAACGTTTGCGAAAGTTAGTAGAAAAGCTTGAAAGTGCTTGTTTACTGTTAAGCGACACAATGCCTTTGGTCGTAGATAAATTTAATCCAGATGAATTTCCAGATATGGTGTTGTTACAACTTGATGGCTTTAGAGTCAGGTTCGCGGATCTTCAGGATTTATTAGGTCATGTTATTTTTCCCATGATCACTAGGTTTGATGAGGATGAATCAGCAGTTCATCCACTTTCAACCCGAGAAAGACAAGTATTAATGGAAAAAAAAGGACTTATTCAGTTAGATAAATGGAAAGCATTAAGAGAGATTCGAAATAATTTTATGCATGAATATCCTGAAGAGCATGAGGAAAAAGCCATGTTACTTAATAAAGCATGGGAGAGCAGCAAAGAGCTATCGATGATCGCAAAGAATATTCTCACTTATTTGCAGGATAATAATGCGTTTAACTGAACAAGAAAAAAATACAATTATCAGGCAGATTAAACAGACGCTATCTGATCAGCTTGACTTTGACGTTTGGTTATTTGGCTCACGAGTGGATGACGCGCTGAAAGGTGGCGATGTAGATCTTTGTTTAATTATTGATGAGCCTATCGAAAAACTATTCTCAATCAAGCTGAAATTGCGCCCGCTTATTGAAGAGGCAATAGACCTCCCTGTTGATTTAATTATGCAGTCTAAAGGTCAAAAGCTAAAATTAGTGACTCAAAAAGCCATACAAACAGGAATAAGACTAAATTAATTATGTTTAAAGCAATAAAAAAATTCTTTCAAAGAAAACAGGCTAATAGTGAGCAAAGCGTAGCTAATACGCAAGCTTTAATTAATGAATCCCCTACTCATTCGACAACAGAGGAAACCATTAAACCTAAGAAAGGCCGAACAGTACTGGTTTTTGATACAAAAACACGCGTTTTTGTTGTTAAAAAAAGAGTGGCAAGAATAGCTTTATATAATCCAAGCACACAGACCGTTCTGTTTAAAAATAAAGAGGGAGAAGAACGAGCGCTGAGCATTCCATTAGAAAAAGGTCAATCCGCTTTACCTTTATCGGGGTGTTGGTTTGATAAAGAAGCATGCAATATCGGTTTCTATCTACCAGGCTTAGAATATTTTTATTTGGTACAGGATAAAACCCTAAAACCGATACGTATAGACGCCAAACAATTTAAAGGTGTCGGTGATTATGACAAGATGTTACCTTTATCGGGTTTTTGGTTTGATCCTGAAATTGAAACAATCGGTTTATATGATCCTAGTTCAGCGCTTTTTTTATTAAAGCATCAAGACGAAAGTAATAAAGGCAGTGTTTTCCAATATGGTCCATTTAAAAATCATATGCAGCCGCTAGTCGGTGATTGGTACGGCCAAGGTATTGATTCAGTCGGTTTATATGATGCTGATTCAGGTGTGTTTTTCTTAAAAGGCACATTGGAGGGTAGTGATAAACAAGATATTAATTTTCATTTTGGTCCCCCTAAGAGCGAAATGATTGCCTTATCAGGTGACTGGAATGGTACAGGTGTAGATAAAATAGGGCTTTACTCATCTAAAGATGGTTTATTTTTTCTTATGCATGCTAATAAAGGTGCCGAGCAAGCCGATGTCAGTTGTTATTTTGGTCCTGCAGGTAAGTCGCAGATCCCTTTAGTAGGGGATTGGGCTGGAGAGGGGCAGGATGGGCTAGCAATCTATGATCCACAAGTTGGCATTGCCTATTTAAAAAATAACTGTGTTTCTGGTGATGCCGATATGGCAATCCAGTTTTCCGTATTTGAACCCGAGTCGATACCACTCGTGGTTTATGAATTAATCTAAAAAGTAATTAATATGGCTTGGATAGATGCTCCAAAACTCGAAATTTTAAAAGCTAATGGATTAGACTTTTACGCAGCAAATCGCCCATTAGCAGATGATTTTAGTTTTGAACCTCCGTGTTCATTAAAGTTCACTACTGTTGAACATGGTTGTTCAATGGGCGCATTTAGTTATATTGTCAGTGGATTTATGTGTGGCGTCAGTATTGGGCGTTATTGTTCTTTTGGAGAAGGTGTACAGATTGGGCGGCAGAATCACCCGATGGATTGGTTATCGACTAGTCCTTTTTTGTATTTACCCGGGCAACAGATCCTAAGTGCAGCGGAAACATTTAATTCTATTTTTCTTGAGCAACCACCACAAATACCTAAGTCCCCTACTTCATTGCGTCTGACCGTCATTAAAAATGATGTCTGGGTGGGGCATGGCGCTATTATTAACGCCGGCGTGACCATTGAAACAGGTGCGATTATTGCCGCCGGATCGGTTGTCACTAAAGATGTTCCTGCTTATGCCATTATGGGAGGCAATCCAGCACAAATAATTCGCTATCGTTTTCAAGCAACAATCATTGCACGCTTATTAGAAAGTCAGTGGTGGCAATTTACTCCAGAACAAATTAAATCCTGGCCGTTTTATGACATTGAGCAATTTATTGGAGTAATTAATCAAGTACGTGCAGATATACAAGCTTATATGCCGAATAAAGTAAATATTCAGAAATTATTTTTAAGTTGAAAATATTTAAATCAATACATAAAGACAAGTAAAATAATGGAAAAAGATATTCTATTGAGAAAGAAG
>JAIPFI010000028.1 GCA_021736705.1 Methylococcaceae bacterium
TCTGCGTAGCCAATATCTAAAGCATGTTCCGCATCAATAAAAGCTGCCGTGCCGCCGATTTTTTGCATTTGTGCAATCGCCGATAAAGTCATCGTTGTTTTTCCTGACGACTCTGGCCCGTAAATTTCAATAATTCGGCCACGCGGTAAACCGCCGCAGCCTAAGGCTATATCTAAAGTTAAAGAACCCGTAGAAACCGTTTGTATATCACGCGAGGTAGTGTCATCACCCATGCGTATAACGGCACCTTTACCAAATTGTTTTTCAATTTGCATTAAGGCCGCGCCTAATGCTTTCTTTTTATTCTCATCCATAGTCGATTTAGTCAGCCTTAAACTTCGCACGTTAAAAGCCCGATATTATCCCATAGCCTGATTAAAGCGCATAACAAAATTCAAAATTATATAGGACGTTGCAATTACGAATCGCTATCCATAATAGCGCATAAATACCACGCAAAAAAAAGGCCAGCATAAGCTGACCTTTTCTATACTCAAATAAAACTAATTACATTACATTTTAAACTGCGTACGTAATGTAAATGAGTGTACACCATGATCAAGATCGCTGCCATTAAGCTCTGTAACAGATGAACCTGCAAGATCAAAAGCATAACGGTAGTCAGCCATCACACGCACATTGTTATTCATGTACCAGTTTAGGGCAACTGTGACGTCTTGCTCTCTAGTACCGTTGTTATAGCTGCCGTAAGCAATATCACTAATACCATAACGACTTGCTAACTCAAACGCGCCCCAGGTACCTTTGCTCCAGCTAAAGTTTTGGCTAGGTTTCAAATATTTAAACTCACCATCAGATCCTTTGTAGCTACGCGCTTCGCCCGTTAATGACCAGGCCATTTGCACATAAGCTGCATTAAGATCTAAACCATTCATGCCAGCGCTACGCGTTACCCACTCATGTGCGTACTCACCTTGAATCGAGAAAGGCCCATACATATAAGCAGATTCAACCCCGAAAATACCAAGACCTTCAACATCAGTAATTTTTACATTAGTCAGCTTAAGATTTGACATATGCGTTGTTTCTGAAGAAAAGCTAACGCTGCTATGCGAATTACTAAACTCTTTATAACCACCAAATGTACCTAAATGCACAACCTGCTCTTTCGTATTAATTGGCGCATAGGTTAAACGTGAGGCAAATGACCACCCCTCATCCACATTTCCGTCTTTTTCTGGTTCCATACTATCACCATAAAAACCAAGCTGTGCAGACCAATCTTTATCAGAAGTCTTGGCGTGCAAACCAATCGCACGATCAAAGGCTGGTGCAGTTAATACGTTGACCATTGAACGCTCAGTAAACATAATATCATTTGAACTTTCTTGTAACTCCATACTAATCGGCTGCTTTTGATGACCAGCAGTGATTTCTAAGTTATTCCAGTCAATTCCAGTATAAGTCAAAAAGGCATCTTTAATAGCTACAGCGTTATCAGCAAAATCTGCTTCAACCATATATTCATAATCCCCCCAAACTACACCGCTCATATAGAGACGCGCACGACGTACTTCAACACCTTCGGTTGCTTGCTTTGATAACTCATCATCACCAACATCACCATCCGCTTCAACTTGCAAACGACCACCAAACTGGAATTTGAATTGCTTATCTGCCGATTCAACTTTTAAACCTTTTTCACCAACTGATACCTTAACATCATCAGTCCAGTTTTTAGTTTCTTCTTTCTCAGTTGCTGCTTCTTTGTTAGATAACTCATCAAACTGAGTTTGATTAATTGCACCATTTTTCAATAGCGTATCCAAAAGCTCGCTATCTGCCGCTTGAGCACTAACGCTGCCTAGGGCGGCAGAAATAGCTAAAGCTAAAATTTTTCCTGAGTTCTTTGTGACCATGGTTATTTTCCAAAAAGTTTTGAAGAAAGAATAAAAAACATTCGCTATAGTAAAAAATATATATGACAAAATGATGACAAAAAAGAAAAATGTCGTAAAAATGCAACAGAAATAAACAGAAAATACAGATCAGGAAAAAAAATGTTGCTAAATAACAACAAGAAATACCAAAAGCTTCATTAAGAATTACCTTTTCCATTTTTCGTTTTTGTAGACATTCCCACAAAACCTAACTAACCATAAACTACCAAAAAGTCCCCTCCTGAATAACTTCCGACTTACCCGTTAAGCGGCTCTGGCTGATTTCTTTTAAATACTGAAAAATGACACCCGCAGCTTTTTGCTCTTCCTGCCCCCAATGACTAACCCTTCCCTCACAGTAACGCTGGCGCAATAACTGACTTTCCTGCTCCGTTTTAGCCTGGGTTAATTTTTTTATAGATTGCCACACGGCATTATTAGCACATAAAGTATTTTTAATTTGTTTAGACTGCGCTAAAAAATCACGGACGACCGATTGATGTTGCTCTGCCCAAGCACGTTTAAACACATAACCGATACTCGGCACTTTTTGCTCGATACCTAGTTCCTGCAAAATATCCGCACCTGTCATTAACACTCTATAACCTTCCGCCTGTAAACTCGCAGCATGATGCCAATAAGTCAATAAGGCATCAACGCGCTGCTGTTTTAATTGCTGTGTTAATAACGGTGGTGCGCCATACACTTTTTCTATTTCTTGAAATAATCCGCCCTGCCCCTGTTTTTGCATTAAAGCTTGTAATAACAAACTATTTTTATCCAGCTCACCCCCCGCTATCGCAAGGCGTTTACCCTTTAAATCCTGCCAAGTTTTAATCTCGCTATCTTGGGCGACAACTAAGGCCCCTGTAGTATTGGAATAGGGATAAAACGTATAATCCCGACCTAAGCTACGCTGATACGAAACCCAAATCCAATCGGCAACAATAATATCCACAACGCCTGATTGCAAAGCGATCTTGCCGGTTTGTGGGTTTGCCATTGGTATCACTTGCACAGAATAGGCTTCAGTTTCCATCTGCTGTGCTTGACGCATCACCTCCAACTCCCAGTTGGTCGTACCATACCCCAGCAAACCTAATCGAAGCATAGTTTTGTCGCTGGCATAGCTCAGTTGGCAGAAAATCAATACGGCAATAAAAAGTAGTTTTTTAGTCATCAATAGTTTCCTCAAGTAAATTCATACAAAATTCGACTTCTACGTTTAAGGCGGGGCAAATAGTTAGAAGTAACACGCTTTAGGAATGTGCATGAAATAATGTCTTCATCTTAGGAGCGCAGGCAGCTTGCCTGCGAAAGGCAGACGAGCCGTCTGCGCTCCCACAAAAAAAATTAGTTGTCGAAGTTATTTTGTGCTCATTCCTTAGCTATTACACTCCTATCTAATATTTTGCAGCACCCTGTTCCGTCTTAAATTCATAGCCCAAAATTCTTAATGCTAAGCCTCGTCTAACCACGGATTAAATAAGGCAACGGCACTTTGCTGCATATCTGTTACATTTCGAGTTACGACTACGCAATTATGCACTAAACCCGAAACCGCAATAAGTCCGTCAATTGATGGCATAGCCTTACCTAGCAGCTCAACTTTACCCTGAGTTTCTCCCCATTTCGTAGCAACATGAATATCAATAGGGATAATACGCCCATCAAAACGCTGTTTTAAATCTTCTTCCACCCACAATTGCAATCTTTTTTTGCGCGTAATATCGACTGCTTTATCTATTCCCTTTTCTATTTCACCAAAAGTAAGAACACTGAGGTACAAGCTGACTTCCTCTATACTTTGCAGCCATGCTAAAACTTTTTCATTAGGCACCGGCTTTATAAGCTCAGAAATAACGCAGGTATCCAACAGATATTTCATAACTCAATATCTCGTGGAAAATCAGTGCCTCGGGAAACATCTATAGGCTCACCGACCAAGGGCGATGCTCTAAAAAAACTCACCAAATCAGTTTTTGGTTGGGTTAATTTTTTATAATCATCAAAAGACAAAATCACCACGGCATTATGTCCATGTCGAGTGACAAATTGAGGCTCTTCAGTCATTGCCTTATCAACTAATTGGCTAAACTGACTTTTTGCTTCTTGAAGTTGCCAACTTTTATTATGCATAATTTCTACCTACCGTATAAATCTAGTCAGTCTAGTCTATATATTCTCGTAATCTTATGTCAAATTATTTATTACCCCAAGTCATTAACTGCTAAAATCATCGGCCGATTACACCCTTTAGTTTTCCCATTAAATAAGCATTATCAATGCCCCACTCAAATCAAGCTAAGCAACTTATCGACCGATTCGGCCGAATCGTTGACTATGTGCGTATCTCTATTACCGATCGTTGTGATTTTCGCTGTGTTTATTGCATGTCGGAAGATATGACTTTTTTACCGCGCACGCAAATTTTAAGCCTAGAAGAAATCCACTTACTAGCACAATGCTTTACTGAGCTAGGCGTGGGCAAAATTAGAATTACCGGCGGCGAACCCTTAGTGCGTCGTGGCGCTGTCGAGTTATTGCAAAAAATTGGCTCATTACCGCTACTGAATGAATTAGTCATGACCACCAATGGTTCGCATTTAGAACAATCTGCCGTCCAATTAAAGCAAGCCAATGTTTCGCGCTTAAACATTAGCCTAGACACACTAAACGCGCAAAAATTCAAAGAATTAACCCGTACCGGTGACCTAGATGTGGTTTTAAAAGGTATAGATGCGGCAATTAACGCAGGCTTTAAAGGCATAAAAATCAATGCGGTTATTTTAAAAAATCGCAATCATCATGAAGTAGTTGATTTAGTCCAATTTGCTATTGATAAAGGCATCGACATTAGCTTTATTGAAGAAATGCCGCTCGGCCTGATTGATTCGCATAATCGCGCTGTCGCCTATTATTCTAGCGATCAGATTCGTGATGATTTAGCCAAGCAGTTTAATTTACAACACATCAGCGAAACAACTGCCGGCCCTTCTGATTATTACCATATTCAAGGATCAGCCATAAAAGTCGGTTTTATTTCGCCGCACAGCCATAATTTTTGCAGCACTTGCAACCGCGTCAGGCTAACGGCTGAAGGTAGCTTATTACTGTGCTTGGGCAATGAACATTCTGTCGATTTAAAAGCCGCAGTACGTGATCCAGCAAATACGATGGACGACATCAAACAAATCATTATTAACGCCATGCAAATTAAGCCTGAAAAACATGAATTTGATTTAAACGAACAGCCTATCATCATGCGTCATATGAGCGTTACCGGAGGATAAATGAAAATATTATTTGTCAGTGTATTCAGCTTACTCCTGCAAGCCTGCAGCACATCCAGTGAAAGCCATATCCAACAAACTGAATTATTAGCGTTACTCCAAGCAGATAATACGCCAGCCATTATTGATGTCCGCTCCAGCATGGAATATAAAGCGGGTCATATCCCACGCGCGCAACATATTCCTTTCTGGCAATCGTTTACCAGTGACGCCTTAGATACTTATGATAAGCAAAATGAATTAATTTTGTATTGCGAACATGGGCCGCGTGCCGGCATTGCCAAGTTTGCTTATTTCTTAGCGGGATTTGAAAATATTCGTTATTTAGAAGGTCATATGACCGCGTGGCGATCTGCCAACTTACCGATGGATCGTAATTAATGAAACGTTTTTTTTTACTGATTATCGCCCTCTGGGAGCAACGTTTTAAACTGTACTTTTTTGCCGCTCTTATCGGTGCATTAACGGGTGTGCTGATTTTTTACCCCATTAATGATTTTATTTTCTACTTCGAACTAGAAGGTACTGACTTACAAAAAAATGCCAATACAGCATTGCACTATGCCTATGAGCAACTTAAATCCTCTTTAGCGGGCAATACACCGAAAAAAACCCTGTTTCTTGCACAAGTCGGCGCTGTTTTCGGCTTGGCTATCGCTTTTATCTATGAAATGCTGCATCGCCGTTTGCAAAGAATTAATCGCTTAAGCACCGAGCTTTCGGTTAACTTACAAGCCTTAATCCTACAAGGTGAAAATGCTTTACTCGAATTCAAATCTTCTTTTCGCTGGGATTTGGAACAAGATAGAGTCAATCGCGCCTTAGAAACCGTGATTCTCAAAACCTTGGCCGGTTATTTAAACAGTTCGCACGGCGGCACTTTATTAATAGGTGTTGCTGATAATGGTGAAATTATTGGCTTGGAAAAAGATTACCAAAGCTTAAAGCGCCCCGACCAAGACGGTTACGAACAAGCTATTATGACCGCCATTTCGACTAATTTAGGTGCGGATTTATGCCAATTCGTCAAAGTGCTTTTTCATGTCGTTGAAGGCAAACATGTTTGCCGTTTAATTGTTTTAGCCTCTTCTCGCCCGGTCTTTCTTACCCAGAATAATACGCCTAAATTTTATTTACGTACCGGCGGCGGAACGCGTGATTTAAATATTCAGGAGGCGGTAGAATTTATTGCCCACCGCTGGAAACGCTAGAGAATTTAAGCAAGAAAAAAACATTAAACAATAGCTATTAAATAACTTGGGAATGAGCACAAAATAACTTCGACAACTAATTTTTTTGTGGGAGCGCAGACGACTCGTCTGCCTTTCGCAGGCAAGCTGCCTGCGCTCCTAAGATGAAGACATTATTTCATGCACATTCCTTGGGATAAACTGTGTTGTGGGTACGATCTCAAGTGCCCACATTCGTGGCTAGAAGCCACTCCTACAAAAGGCACGATTCGCCTATTGTTTACCCCTCATTTGTAAGCTGCATTAAACATCACCGTGACCACGACCCCGTCACCGCTAGCACGCGAGCTTAACGAAACTTGCGCTTGATGCAAATCGGCAATTTCTTTAACAATAGCCAAACCGAGACCACAGCCTTCACCGGCACTGCCTTGTATACGATAAAATCGCTCAAAAATACGTTCTTGCTCTTCACTAGGAATACATTGCCCTGCATTTTCAACCGATAAACAGGCGCATGGCTCGGCAAGCAATTTAACGTTAACTTCTTCTCCATGCTCTCCATAAGCCAGTGCATTATCAATTAAATTATTGAGCAATTCGGCTAATAATATAGCATCGCCTTGTATCCAAACCGGCTGCTCTGGATCATCAAAACTCAAATCAAACTGTTTCTTTAAGGCTTTTGGCACCCATTCAATACAAACTTCACGCACTAAAGCGCGTAAATCAATCGGCTCCAATGTCCGATTACCTTCTACTGGCTCTGATCGTGCTAATGCTAATAACTGAGTCACCATATGTGAGGCGCGATCAGCACTTGTTTGAATTTGCCTTAAAGCAGGTTGCATGGCTTGTACATTGGTTTCTCGCTGAGCGCGTTCCGCTTGTAACTTGAGCCCTGCGAGTGGCGTCCGTAATTGATGTGCCGCATTCGATATAAAGCGTTGCTGGCTGACAATAGCCAAGGACAAACTCTCTAGTAATTGATTAATCGTATCCGTTAAGGTACGAACTTCGGTAAAAATATAGGTTTCAGAAATAGGGCTTAAATCACGCGGTGAACGCCTGGCAATTTCATCTGCTAATTTATGCAAAGGAGCCAAACCCCAATGAACCCCTTTAAATAAGTAAAGGCCAATCATCAGCGTTAACAATAATTGCGGTACTAAATCAGCCAACAAAATATCTATCATCATATCGTGACGCTTGTTTAACGTTTCTGCAACATGAATATAGACATTTTCTGGCATATTCATGTCCGGTACTTGCATAGAAACAACACGCACCGGCTGACCGTGAATAATGTTATTAGAAAAAATCGGGAGCATTAAATCCTTGGTAGCGAAAGACTCAGGCACAAAGGTGTCACCCGCTAATAGACCCGACTTCTCAGCTATCATTTTAAAATACGTTTGATCTTGAGCATCCCATTTAAAAATCTCTAAAGCAGAGGAAGATAAATCGGCATAAACTTGACCATCAGCGACCTTGACTTCTTGCACTAATGAACGCGCTGAATCGAGCAACCAACGGTCATACGCTTCATCGACATAATGCAAAGTCACAAAATATGACATGACTGTTTCAATAATAATAAACATAAGCGCTGGAATAATTAAGCGGATAACAATCGCACTTTTTAAGCTTCGCGTTCTAGTCATGATCTTTATTTTCCAATAAATAACCTAAACCACGCACCGTCCGAATCAGCACATCATAAGGCTCTATACGTTTACGTAAACGATGTATATAAACCTCAATCGCATTATCTGCCAACGCATCTCCATCAGACGATAAACGCTGGGCAATACGATCTTTACAGACCACGTTGCCAGATTGAATTAACAAAAATTCCAGCAAGGCCGACTCGCGCGGGGACAAAGCTAATAATTGCCCATCGGCTTGAATCTGATGTGTTTGCGTATCTAACAACAGTCGCCCCATGACAATAGTATGACTAAACCCGCCATAGCAACGCCTAATTAAAGCCTGTAAGCGTACCTCCAACTCTCTTAATTCAAAGGGTTTAATCATATAGTCATCTGCCCCTTGTTGAATACCATCAATACGATCACTAATATTGTCACGTGCCGTCAAAATCAAAATAGGCATAGAAATCTTCTGTCTACGCAACTGACGCAATAAATCCAAACCATCAATATCCGGCAAACCTAAGTCGAGAATAATAACGTCAAAATCCTGGGCTTGTAATAAATGCTTGGCATAATGCCCTGATATTGCTCCCGTAACTCGATAACCACTATTTGATAAGGTATGTATCAGGCCATCAGCAAGCACGGCGTCATCCTCAATTAATAAAATATTCATTGTTAGCTGAAAGCTTGTTGAAAGGTAAAACGACCTATAATACAACGCTAAACTACAGACAGGTAATAAATCAAACAATAAGCTGAGCTAATTTTCACACAAACCGATCCATCCAACGCAGAAGGTTTCACATGCAAGAAATAGACAATTTTTTACAAAATAATAAAGACTGGGCAAGTAAAGTAACGGCTGAAGATCCTACCTTTTTTGAAAAGATGGCACAAAAGCAAACGCCTGAATTACTTTGGATAGGCTGCTCAGATAGCCGTGTTCCAGCGGAAATTATAGTGGGCGCTCAGCCTGGGGAGATGTTCATTCATCGCAATATTGCCAATCAAGTGATTGCTACCGACTTCAACTGCCTAAGCGTTATTCAGTATGCAGTCAATGTGTTAAAGGTTAAACATATCGTGGTCTGTGGTCATTATAATTGCGGCGGCGTGCGTGCCGCTTTGAGCAAACAAAACTCAGGCTTATTAATTACCAATAAATGGCTAATGCATATTAAAAATGTTTATCGCCTACACCAAGCAGAAATCGACGCTATGCCTACAGAATACTTGCGTGTTAATAAGTTAGTCGAACTCAACCTTATCGAACAAGTCCATGCTTTATCACACACCTCAATTATTCAAGAGTCATGGACTAAGCACAATAGCCCAACTTTACATGGCTGGGTTTATGACCTGTCAGACGGCCTATTAAGCTCACTCATTAGCATTAAACCTGGCGATGAAATTCACCCTATTTATCAGTATGTCGCTGATGAGTCTTAATGCCAAAACGCTTTATTTTTGTTTAGGAGATTCGCATGATTCATAAACACCTTAATTTTTATGCACAACATATCAAACAAGATATTCCCGCAGGTATTGTTGTCTTTCTAGTGGCACTTCCCTTGTGTCTTGGTATTGCTCTGGCCTCAGGCGCGCCACTGTTTGCTGGATTAATCGCTGGCATGGTGGGCGGCATTGTGGTCTCTTGGTTCAGCGGTTCGCAGCTTAGCGTTTCAGGGCCGGCCGCTGGTTTAACGGCCATCGTTTTTAGCGCGATTGAGCAGTTAGGTAGTTATGCTGGCTTTTTAGTGGCCGTGGTAATAGCCGGCATTTTACAACTTATTTTTGGCTTTTTACGGGCGGGGATTATTGGCGCATTTTTTCCATCTGCCGTTATTAAAGGCATGTTAGCGGCTATTGGCATTATTCTGATTATGAAACAAATCCCGCATGCTGTCGGCTATGATGTCAGCTTTGAGGGTGATGAAAGTTATATGCAAGAAACGGCTGCCAGCAGCATACATGAACTGTTTGATGCATTTAGCAGTATATCCCAAGGTGCAACCCTGATTGCAGCTGTCGCCTTATTAATTATGATACTCTGGGAAACACGCTGGATGAAAAGTTTTTCTTTAGTCCGACTTTTTCCCGGTGCTTTGGTGGCTGTGGTGTGGGGCGTCACTTTTGATTCCATTGCACTGAAAATGTTTCCAGAATGGGCAGTGCGCGGCAAACACTTAGTTAAACTACCGGTCACCGCTGACCTAGAGCAGTTTATGCATTTATTTGTATTGCCCGATTTCAGTTTTTTAACTAATCCTCAAATTTATGTGGTTGCCATAACCCTAGCGATTATTGCTAGTTTAGAGACTTTATTGAGCTTAGAAGCTGTCGATAAAATTGACCCTTTAAAACGCACCGCGCCAACTAACCGCGAACTTAAAGCACAAGGCCTAGGTAACATTATCAGCGGCATGATCGGTGGCTTACCTATTACTTCTGTTATCGTGCGTAGTTCTGCCAATATTAATGCCGGCGGCCAAACACGCATTGCCAGTTTTTTTCATGGTATTTTGTTATTACTTAGCGTGATGTATTTAACGCAAATCCTTAATTTGATACCGCTTGCCTGTCTGGCGGCTATTTTATTGCAAACCGGCTATAAGTTAGCGAAACCCAAATTATTTATCGATCTTTACAAACAAGGCTGGGGGCAGTTTTTACCTTTTATCATCACGGTCATTGCTATTTTAATCACTGACTTACTACAAGGGATTATTATTGGTATTGCTGTCGGGCTCTATTTTGTCATTCGCGCACATTATCATGCCTCTATTTCATTAAAAGAAAAGGACAATCACTTTACTTTAATTCTACATAAAGATGTTTCCTTTCTTAATAAAGCGCTGTTAAGAAGAATGCTCTTTCAAGTCACCGAAAATAGTACCGTGACCATAGATGCTAGAAAAGCACAATTTATTGATCATGATATTCGAGAAATTTTTCAAGATTTCCTAACAACTGCGCCCGATGATAATATTATCGTTGAAGTGATAGGGCTTGATGATTAACTTGTAAAGCACAAAAAATCGTAAGATACCTTTATATACAACAGAGTGTATGAAGGTATCTTACGAAAAACTTGGGTGTAATCCTTATTGACTGGGATAATTGACAATGATCAATCTAAAAAATAAATCGGATAGTAAATTGACTGCCCGTGATCAGCGTTCCAGAAAACAAAAGCGCGATGACCAACAAAATGAAACTGATACAGAAATGCTCATCAGGATCAGTAAAAAATTTGCGACTCTATTTATTGTCATCTTAATGTTTGACTCCATTTTAGACCTCTTAACCGGATTAATTGATCTATTAATTGAGCTATTGCATTTAGTCATTGAGTTTTTTGAATACATGTTTGAAGTACTGCTAGAACATATTTTCAGTGCCCATCATCATGAAAGTGAGATCATTATCGCCAATATAACAATGGCTTTGGCACTCTATCTATTGGTGCGTTTTTTTTTAAAATTACCCAACTTATTTGTGCGCCTACAACGCAATCTGAAAGCCATTTATTTAAAACGCAAACATCGCGAAATTTGTAACTGGCGCGCATTGTCATTAGAGCGCAAGATTAAAATAAGTCTGACTTATTCAGCAGGTTTATCCGGCTTTTTATTCCTAGTGACACTTTGATTATTACCAATCAACTATTGCAAAAGCATACCATCCGTGTCTCGCATGAGAGGCTATTTATTGTTAATACCCTATGATTGATAAACTCCTAAAAATTGAAAGCCATAATAACAACCTTAACTTTACATTTTACATTATTGGCAGCCTCTTTTTAGGCGTTGCCGTGGGCTTGCTATTTGGTGAGTCTGCGGAAAAACTACATATTCTGGGTGATATTTATATCGGCCTGTTACAAATGACCGTACTCCCTTATATTGTCTTCTCTTTAATAGCAAATATAGGGCGGCTTAGTTATTTTGAAGCTAGCTTACTTACCCGGCAAGGATTACTGGTGCTATTAGTGCTATGGCTAATAGGAGGAGTTAGCGTCTGGGCTATGTCCCTCACCTTACCCAATATCGAACAAGGGACTTTTTTCAGTTCCTTGTTAGTAAAAAGTGCTCCAAAAATTGATTTTTTACAGCTGTTTATTCCTGCCAATCCTTTTCAATCATTAGCCCAAAATGCAGTGCCTGCAGTGGTTTTATTCAGCATGCTTTTTGGTACCGCTTGCATTGGCTATAAAGATCATAAATCCTTATTAGATAATTTTAGCCATATTGCGAAAATACTATTACGGGTTAACAGCTTTGTCGTCATGCTAACCCCTATCGGCGTTTTTGGCATTGCTGCTAGTGCTGCCGGTACACTCAGCCTAGATGAATTCGGGCGTGTTCAAGCGTATATATTAATGCTGATTGGCTCAGTATTACTCGTCACTCTCGTGGTTATGCCGCTGCTGATTAGCAGTTGCACACCCTTCAGTTACCGGCAAATTGCCCGTGAATCGCGCAACGTGTTGTTGACGGTTTTTATCGTCGGCAGCGTGTTTGTGGTTATTCCCTTACTGATTAAGGTGATAAGCCGTTTATTTCACTCTCATGTGACCACCGAACATGAACAAGCGCGCATACCCGATTTAGTGCTGCCACTTGCCTATCCGTTTCCTGATATGGGCAAACTGCTGAGCCTCGTGTTTATCGTTTTTGCCGCTTGGTTTTATGATAAACCACTGACTTTGCTTGATTATCCGGTAATGCTGACTATTGGGCTATTTTTAAGTTTCGGTAAGTTGATTACGACACTCCCGTTCTTACTCAACCTTTACCACATACCAGAAGATATTTTTAATCTGTTTATGACCGTTGGGGTGATTTGTGGTCGTGTTGCCGATGTTGCGGGTGCGATGCACCTAATGACCTTTACTATTTTGACCACGGCACTGATGACCGGCGTGTTTAAAATTCAGTGGCGCTTACTGATGCGTAACGGCCTGATCAGTTTATTGTTGTTTTTTTGTGTCGGTTTAACCATTCGTACAATCCTTGAGCAGCAAGCTTTCAGCGGCAATCAGAATCCGCAAATATTAAACATGCGGCTATTAAATGACCGCGTTCCCTATACAGTCTCTAGTCTCTCACAACCCAACCCAATCGCACTTAAACCGGGGCAACATTTAATAGATAGAATACGCCAAACAGGCATTATTCGCATCGGCATCAATGAGGACAGTTTACCTTTCTCTTTTTATAATACACACGGCCAAATGGTCGGCTTTGACATCGAGTTAATGCTACATCTTGCCGAAGATTTACAGGTTGCTATTCAATTTATCCCTTATGAAAACGAACATTTATTACAACAACTAGACGACGACCATTTTGACATCGCCGTTTCTGGCATTACACCAAACCTTAGCTTGCTCGCAGCATCGCGCATGCTATATAGCACTAGCTATCTTGATGTGCATTTAGCCTTAGTTGTACCTGACCATCAACGCAATAAATTCAGCGATAGTGAATCCATTCTTAAACTCAAAAATGTACAGGCTTTTGTACGCAAAGAAAGTAATTTTGCCACCCGCACTCAGCAGTTATTGCCCAACTTTAAAGTGACTGAATTAGATTCTGAGGCAGAGTTTTTCAACAACAAGGAATTTCACGATCAGATTATTCTAACAACCGCAGAAGGCGGCTCCGCATGGACGCTACTGTATCCCGATTATGTTGTCATTAATCCATTTGCCAATCGCCAAGGCGCTCCTTTAGTGATTGCCGTCAGTGACGAAGATCTGATACTGGAACATTTCCTCAGCACTTGGATTAAAATCAAACAAACTGATGGGACGATTGATACTTTATTTGCGCATTGGATTCAAGGAGAAACAGCCCAAGCAAGCAAGCCGCGCTGGAATATTATGCACTACCTATTAAACAAATAAGAAATTTGTAGGGCATAGCGTTGGTGTGCAAATAAGCAAGCCAACACTATGCCCTTACAGCCAAAAACTACTGAATTTCAGCCTCTAAATTGCTTTTATCACCGACATATAAAGTCGCTTTCCAGTTTTCTAAAATAGAACGCGACTCTTTAAATGCGTTAATCACGATAATCGTTTTATCATTCAGCCGACTAAAACGAGTTCTAACACCCCCGCTTTGCGTGGGCAGCGTATTACTCGTCCACTGTTCATTTAAGCACTCGCGCACGACTTCAACCCCCTTATCATGACTTGCTTTCGCTTCGACTTCACCGCCTTTTTCCTGCCAAGTACAGATATAATTGGTTAAACCAGTACTCCATTCCCATACTTGACAGTTATTTGCACTGGGGAAAACTTTCTCAGCTCTCCATATTTGCATATTAATTGTGCTTCCCATACCACCCGAGTCCACGCGAGATTTTTTGAACTGCTGAAAATTTTGACTATGATCAGCAATAACCGCGCTTAACTTTACACAAGCTTCAACATCACTTAGCTCTGGTGTAGGCGTCAAAAGAGAACAGCCACTACTTGCCAAGAGTATTGAGCCTACAACAAAAAAGCGTAACCCTATTTTTTTACTTGGTATCATTTCGATTTCCTTTTAATTCTTGTTGATAAAACAACAGTACGCATTCAGACAGCCTGAAATTATGACCGTTTTTGGTAGGATGTTTTTTTCTTTAAGCTCTTTGAGTTACTACACACGTAAAAACTGGCCTATTTCTACCCATTGCACTTCTAAATATTTTCCAATAACGTAATTTTAGAAGCCGAGACCCAACGCGACACCATATTGAAAATCATTTTTATTTTTCGCTAACTTTTGAGTCATATCATATTCATCATGTATATTGAACTTAATAACTAAACCTTTAAAAAAATCCAAATCATGCTGCCACACTATATTGGCGACATTTCTCATCTTTGCACCATCTGTTGCTCTGGCATAAGTATAATTCGATGCGATAAATGTCTGCCCTTCTGATATATGCCAAAGCGCATCAGCACCCACCATAACCTCAAAGTCGTAAGCATTCTCTCTTGGCGTATAACTGATTGGATCTGAGCCGGGAACTTCTTCCTTACCTCCAAATTCAACAACAAAGGTACCACCCACTCTTCCAGATAATATCCATTCATCATTTTTAATAAACTCGTATCCAGGACCCGCACTTAATTGAACACGCTGCCTCCAATCTTTGTTTTCATCCCAATCATAAATCACACCGGCAAAAGAAAACCACTCTGTCTCCGTAAAAAACCAGTCTTTAAGCAAACTTACATTTGCTTTATTGGTTGTAAAGTCGTTATTTTGAGAATTAGTTAAGTAATAACTTTTAAAATCCCACCGATCATCAGCATCTTCATACCCAGCAACAAAGCCGGCGCGAAAATTAAAATTCTCCGAAGGGCCTGATGAACCGTTCATCCCTAAATCAAAACTACTCTCCCATCCCTTAAGCCATCCTGTCCCCATAAAGCCAACATCGATTTTTTCGCCTTTGACACGTTTAAGATTATTTTCAGCCACTTCGACTTGCTGTACGGCAGTATCAAGATTTTCCTCAGCCGCTTCAAGTTGGGTATCCGTTTCAAAAAACCATAAATCTTTAGCTGCACTTTCCTGTTCTACTTGTTGAGCTTCTGACTTAGCAAGATCAAGCCTAGCTTTAGCATTCAATATCTGTGCTTCAGCGAGGACAATATTTTTAGTTACGTTAAGCTCATTTTCAGCAATTTCAACTTCTTTTGTAGCCGTTACAAACTTTTCTGCTTCGGCTGTAGCAAGTCTAGCTTTCGCATCCAATACTTTTATTTCAGCCGCTTTTATTTTTTTATACCCCTGAAACTCAACTTCGCTTAGCTTTTTCAAACGCTCAAGCTTTATCGTGTGTAAATTACTAATTTTAGCTTTATCAATAGTTTGCTCACCCAACACCGAGTCAATAAAGGTAAGGGTCGTTTCTGTTTGAAAAACTAATTCAACCTCTAAAGTATTGCCATTAGTAAATTGTATAGGCTGTGCAAAAGCAGACGAAGAAACCAGCAAGGCGCTACAAAAAAGAACCAGTTGTTTGTTGTTCATAAAAATTTAGAAAGATTAGAAAGATTATTATTTGTTCTGTGAGGAAAAAGCAGCATGACTTAGTACACGTTCTGCTAAACGTGAAAAAGGCATACTTTGTATCCATACAGAACCGGTTCCTTTTAAAGTCGCCAAAAACATGCCTTCACCGCCGAAGAACATACTTTTTAAGCCACCACTGAGTTGAATATTATAGTCAATATCACCACTAAAGCCGACCAAACACCCCGTATCTAAGCGTATAGTTTCATTATTTAATTGTTTACGTATCACCGTACCGCCGGCATGGATAAACGCCATGCCATCACCGCGCAAGCGCTGTAAAATAAAGCCTTCACCACCGAAAAATCCGCTACCTAGACGTTTTTGGAAAGCAATATCGACTTGCGTCCCTAAAGCAGCCGCTAGAAAAGCGTCTTTTTGGCAGATAACTTCTTCTCCCTGCTCCGCTAAATTTAAAGGGATAATAGAGCCTGGATACGGCGCAGAAAAAGCCACTTTACGTTTTTTACTACCCTCATTAGTAAAATGCGTTAAAAATACCGACTCGCCAGTTAGCATTCGCTTACCAATACCTAATAAAGATCCCATTAAGCCTTGCGCAGTGCCATCGCCCATTTTAGCTTCAAAAGCAATATCTTGCTCCAAGTAGGTCATCGCGCCCGCTTCGGCAATTACGGTTTCATTAGGATCCAGTTCCACTTCGACCATTTGTATATCATGGCCAATAATTTCATAATCAAGTTCGTGACAACGCATAGATTTAACCCTTAAAAATAAGACTTTAATAACTTGATCTGGAGTAAAAAAGCTTTAGCTTTTTTCATCAAAAACAACAATAGCTAAAGCTATTGGACTCCTTATCAAGTGTCGAAGTTAATAAATTCTCATCCCTTAGTTTACTAATAATTCAATTAAGATTTGTTCATAAATCTTAGTCAAAACTTCCAGATCTTCAATGCCCACATTTTCATTAATCTTATGAATACTTTCATTCAGTGGACCTAACTCGATGACTTCGGCACCCGTCGGCGCAATAAATCGGCCATCAGACGTACCACCCCCAGTATCATCCAGCGTATCATAGCCAGTGATTTTTTTAACAGCTGCATGTGTGGCTTCAATTAACGCGCCACCTTCTGTCAGGAATGGGTTACCCGATAAACGCCAGCTAATATCATAGTCAAAATCAAACTGATCAAACAGGCTGTGTACACGCTGTTTAATTGTCGCTTCGTCTAATTCAGTACAAAAACGTAAATTAAATTGCAATTCTAATTCGCCGGGAATAATATTTTCCGCACCTGTGCCACTATTAATATTAGATACTTGCAGGCTAGTCGGCGGAAAAAAGGCATTCCCCTTATCCCAGACTTCATCCGTTAATGCTTTCAGTGCCGGCGCAAAACTATGAATAGGATTACTGGCAATTTCAGGATAAGCGACATGTCCTTGTATGCCTTTAACGTCTAACTTGGCACACAAAGAACCGCGTCTACCGACACGAATCACATCTGCAATTTTCTTATCACTTGATGGTTCACCGACTAAACACCAGTCAATTTTCTCATTACGCTGCTCTAAAACTTCGACCACTTTGACCACGCCATTCGTCGCCGGCCCTTCTTCATCACTGGTCATCATGACAGCAATCGCGCCATTATGTTCTGGATATTGAGCTATAAAACGCTCCACTGCGGTCACGAAACAAGCAATACCGCCTTTCATATCGGCTGCACCACGGCCATATAAGCGACCATTACGAATAGTCGGCTCAAATGGCGGTGAATCCCAACGCTCTAATGGCCCCGTCGGTACCACATCGGTATGCCCTAAAAAAACAAATAAAGGTTTTGCTTCGCCACGCTTTAACCACAGATTTTTAGTATCATTAAAATCTAGTTGTTCAGCTTTAAAGCCAATTTTTTCTAAACGCTGGGTTAATAAATCCTGGCAACCCGCATCTTCAGGTGTAACCGAAGCACGACTAATAAGGTCTTTCAATAAATCTAAAGTTTCGCTCATAATAAAGTTTGATAAGTCTCTGCGTTAAAACCAATAAATACTTGCTCGCCAGCAACTAAAACCGGACGTTTAATTAAAGTAAGGTTTGCCAACATCAATGCGGCTGCTTTTTCAGCATTTAAATCTCTTTTTTGCGCCTCATCTACTTGCCGCCAACTGGTGCTACGTTTATTTAATAAACTTTCCCAGCCAGCTTGTTCAATAAACATCTGCAATTGCTCGGGCGTTAAACCATCCACACGAAAATCATGGAATTGATATTCAAGGTTATTTTTCTCTAACCACTGGCGCGCTTTTTTCACGCTGTCGCAATTTTTTATGCCGTATAAAATACAGGAGCTATTTTCAGTCATTAGACTATTAAATCCGCTAGGTCAATTTCACAACTTTAGTAGGGCGGCGCTTCAGCCCGCTTTATTAAACACAAGCATCCACAGCAGAAAAGGCTATTTGTAGATACCTAATGTGTATAAAAAGGCGGGCTAAAGCACCGCCCTACGTTTTACAAAGGATGGGTTAACAGCTCATCTAATGTCGGTAATTCTTTATCTTGCTTACGACAAGATTTATAGAACTCAATAAACTCCATAAAGGCTTGCTCTAAATCATCTAAAATCCCTTCTTCGTTTTCACGCTCTTCGGGCAAAACATCGGAAGATTCTAAATAATCTTTTTGCAATGCAATCTCAGCATCAATAGAAAGAATAGCGTAAATAATGGCATTACTGGATAGTGAATCGGACATAAGGGGTTTCCTAAAAAATAAAAAAAGCCGAACTAGCGACAAGCCAGTTCGGCATTAATAAACCGTAGATTGGGTTAACTTTTATCAAGCGAAGCTTAGATATCGCAACCCAAGCTACACATTTAAAACTTAATCACGTAATAATTCGTTAATACCTGTTTTGCTGCGTGTTTTTTCATCAGCATGCTTAATAATAACCGCACAGTACAAGCTGTGTGACCCGTCTTTTGAAGGCAGGTTACCAGAAACAACTACAGAACCCGCAGGAATACGGCCATAAGTGATTTCACCGGTCATACGGTTAAAGATTTTAGTACTTTGACCAATATAAACACCCATAGAAATAACTGAACCTTCTTCAACCACTACGCCTTCTACGATTTCAGAACGCGCACCGATGAAACAGTTATCTTCAATAATCGTAGGGCCGGCTTGCAGTGGCTCTAAAACGCCACCAATGCCTACACCCCCTGATAAATGCACGTTTTTACCAATTTGCGCACAAGAACCTACAGTAACCCAAGTATCAACCATCGTGCCTTCACCCACATAAGCACCGATATTGACATAAGATGGCATTAAGATCGCCCCCGGTGCGACATAAGAACCATGACGTGCAACGGCATTAGGTACAACACGTACGCCCGCTTCTGCGAAATCTTCTGGTGTATAAGAAGCAAATTTAGTTTCTACTTTATCGTAATAACGCGCAGCACCGCCATCCATGACGCGGTTTTCATTAATTCTAAACGATAATAAAACCGCTTTTTTCAACCACTGATTAACTACCCACTCGCCACTTGCTTTATCAGCAACACGCGCTTTACCTGAATCTAATAAGTTAATGGAGTCCTTAACAGCGTTACGTACTTCATCAGAAACTGTAGTAGGTGAGATGTCAGCACGGTTTTCAAAAGCTTGGTTAATAATTTTTTCTAGTTCGTTCATAGTGTCTTTTCGTTTAAAGAGTTAATAAAATTTTTAATACGTTGCGCGGCTTCGATACACTCGTCTACAGAAGCAACTAAAGCCAGTCGCACATGATTTTTACCCGGGTTAATACCGTCTGCTTCACGCGATAAATAACTACCAGGTAAAACTGTAACATTTTCTTGAGCAAATAATTGCCTAGCAAATTCAGCATCATCAATGCTGGTTTTCAGCCATAAATAAAAGCTTGCGGGCGGTTGCTTAACTGCACACACTTCAGCCAATATTGCCGTGACGGCAGCAAATTTTTCACGGTAAAACTGCCTATTTTCCAAGACATGCTGCTCATCTTGCCAACCAGCAATACTTGCATATTGAGTCGGCACAGGCATCGCGCAGCCGTGATAAGTCCGGTATTTAAAAAACTGACCTAACACTGCCGCATCACCAGCCACAAAACCCGAGCGTAAACCCGGTGCATTAGAGCGCTTAGATAAGCTATGGAAAATCACACAATTTTTAAAGCTGGTATTGCCCATGGCATAAGCGGATTGTAATAAACCCTGTGGCGGCTTCGCTTCATCGTCGTAAATTTCGCTATAACATTCATCAGAAGCAATGACGAAATCATATTTTAAGGCTAAATTAATCAGCTTTTCATGGCTTACCTGATCAATCACTGCGCCTGTCGGATTACCCGGCGAGCAAATATACAATAACTGACAACGCTGCCAGACATCTTCCGGCACTTTTTCAAAATCCGGCAAATATTGATTTTCTTCCAGCGTATTCAAATAATACGGCTGCGCACCCGCCAATAAAGCCGCGCCTTCATAAATCTGATAAAACGGATTAGGCATTAACACCAAAGCATCAGCACTACCATCAACCACGCATTGCGCAAAAGCAAATAAAGCTTCACGCGTACCATTAACCGGTAAAATCTGCGTTTCAGCATTTAAGGCTTCATCAGCAATATCAAAGCGCTGGGCAATCCACTGCTTAATCGTTGCTCTTAATTCAGGTAAACCTTTAGTCGTCGGATAATTACCCAAAGTGTCGATATTATCCAATATCGCAGCTTTTATAAACGCTGGCGTTTCATGCGCTGGCTCACCAATAGATAAGGCAATGTGTGCTTTATCAGCAGGCGGCGTAATCCCGCTTTTTAATTGTGCCAACTTCTCAAAAGGATAAGGATGTAATTGCGGTAAATAGGGATTCATGCCAAGTGCTTTAGTCATTTAATTAGCTGCGTATTCTATCATGAGCCTGTGCTTTTTTAAAAAACCACTCAAGGAAATCTTAAAGACGCTAAAATAATTGTTTTTGCTACTATCAGACACACCAATGCGCACACGCTTTTTTCTCCTGTTTTTTACCGTTTTCAGCTTAAATTTGGCTGTTTCCCCTACCCTATTTGCGCATGCTGGCGTTGACCATGGTGATAATTGCTTTGTCGACATCGGCGGCTTTAGCTTACGTTTAGGTGGCTTTCAAGCAGAAGACAAAATAGGGGGCGGCAAACATTTCTGTCACATACTCCCCGCGACTGGCACTGTTATTTTTACTTTTGAAGAAGATGTGGTCGCTCAGCTTAATAAGAAAATGAACTTAAAATTTTTAGCCGCAGACTCTTATGCCGACCTGATCTTTAATAATGCTACCGCCTTTAATCAAACTTTAGCCCAAGTGTCGGATGCAGCAGCTATTCAATACGATTTTCCACAAGCAGGTCTCTACGCCTTGGAAGTGTCTTTGCATTCAGATGAACTAGAACCTAGCGCCAACAACACGCAACGCTTTCTGTTTTTAGTTGGCTTCCCAATTATTAAAATGCTGGTATTAACCGCTTTAGGATTTTTATTGATGCTCGGGTTTGTATTGTTCAGTCAGTTAAAATCGGGGGTTAAACTCAAGAATTTATAGTGGCTTATATGTGCTACAATAATGCCGTTTTTCATTAAAGGTATTACTACTATGACGCCATTAAAAACTGAAATCGTTAGAGCACGAGTGAGTCACGAATTAAAGCATAGCGCAGAACAGGTACTTGATAACTTAGGGATGAGCATGACAGAAGCAATTCGTTTATTCTTGACGCAAGTTTCCTTACGTCAGGAATTTCCTATTGAGCTTAAAATACCTAATAAGGTAACACTAGAGGCAATGAAGGAAAACGTAACTGAAAAAACGTATGATTCTGTAGATGACCTATTTAATGAGGTGCTGGGTGATGCTCAGCATTAGAGTCAAAAACCAGTTTAAAAAAGATTTAAAGAAAGTAAGTCGCGACCCAAAAAAAAATACTGAGCTATTAAAAGTTTTAATTAATGATTATCTTGTTCAAGATATCCCTATCCCCACACAACATAAACCACATGTTTTAACGGGAAACTGGAAACCTCATATGGAATGCCACATTCAACCTGACTTTTTACTGATTTGAGACGTTAATACCGTAACCAATGAATTAATTTTGGTGCGCTGTGGCACTCATGCTGAGTTGTTTGGTTAAGTGAAATGGTGAGCA
>JAIPFI010000029.1 GCA_021736705.1 Methylococcaceae bacterium
CTGAGTAAATTCGGCTATTTTTTCTGCTAACGCTTGGCTTAATACGCGAACTTCATCTTTTAATTGCTGCTGAAGTGCGGCTAACTGTAGATTATTTTGTTTAATTTGTTCGTTTACTTCCGTGCGTTGCTGTTTTAACTGCTGCTCACGCTCTTTTTTACTGCGTACAATTTGTAGTTTTAAGGAATCCAATTCCTCTTTAACCGTTTGCAAATGGCTATGAGCCTGGCCTTTTTCTAACAGCATGTGCTTATGCTTTTTTTGTAGGCTAGCATCTGTTTTACTTAACTGCTGTAACGCTTCTTCCGCACTATTTTCCGCTAAAGTCTGCTGCTGCATTTGCTCACGCAAATCATGCAAAACATCACGCAATTTCTGTTCATCGACAGTGCGATCAGCCGCAATGCCATCCAACTGTAAAGCAACGCCATACAAGCTCGCTTGCCCAGATAAAAGTTCTGGCTCTAAATCATCACGCAATAACAATTCCGGCTTAATCACTTTGGCAATACTCGTGCCCCAATCCGATTTATATTCGCGTAAAAAGCCCAATAAAGTGCTGGCATCGGCATTAATTTGCGCCTCAACAGCTTCGGTTTTCACAAGCAATAGTTGCTTTTCTTCCGCATGCTTACGTTTTTTCTGAAACACTACTTCAACAGCGGCTTTATGCTCACGAATTTCTTCTTCTACCGCCTGCTCATTAGCCTCAGCGTCTTGTTTTTGCTGTAAATAAGTATCATGCAATTCTAATTTTGTCTCACGATCAGCAATCAATATCGGATCTGCCTGAACTTGCGTAATCTGGCTATTTAATGCCCCTAGTTGCTCGCTTAAAGTCAGTGTTGATTTACGCTTTTGCTCTTGCTGTTGCTCGCTAGCATCGCGTAAAGCCTCTTTACGTTCAGTCGTCTCCGCCGTGGCGCGTGCTTTTTGCTCGGCTAATTTTTGCTGAGTTTGTTGTTTTTGTAGCTCAAAATTGTGAATTTGTGCAGCAAAATATTGTTCTTTTTCTGCCTGTAAGCGGCGAAATTCAGCTTCAATATCTTGCACATCAGACATCAGCTGGCTTAGATTATCGCGCTCGCTATTCAAAGAAGTTTTAAGCAATTCTAAGCGTGAATACAGCTGTTTTTTACCTGCTATATCTTGCGCTTCCCATGCCGCTTTTTCTTTTTCTAATTGTGTTTTTTGGCGCTGTAACTGCGCTAATTCAGCTTTAGTTGTTGCTAACGCAGATTTAAGCGCGAGCTCTTCCTCTTCCCAAGCTTTCTGCACTTGTTCTACTTGCTCATAACAGACTGCACCCGCTTGGCGCTGTTCTTGTTCTGCTTGTTCGCTTTGCGCTAACAACTTCTCCAATCGCACTTGTAACTCACCCAAGCCTTGCTCGGTTTGCAAAAGTACCGTTTCAATCTGATTTAATAATTCTATTTTTGGCCGCTCTTGCTCAACTTGCTGATAAGCGCGATATTCTTTATACCAATTGTCCAAAGTTTCCATTTGCAATTCTAAGGCAATGGATTCACGGTTTTCATCTATACAATTGACCAGCATTTCGCGTAAATCAGCAAAATCGGTAGAGCGCATAAACATGCCAGTAATGATTTTTTCTATATCTTTTAAGCGTTGCCCCGAACTGCCCTGACAAAAACTATAACGCGCAATCAACTGGCGCATTTCCTGACCTTTGTTATGTGGCAAGTTTTGGATAATCGTGCGGTAATCGCTACAAGCAGTCACTTGATTACTGTGCTGCACCTGACGAGTAACCAGATGTGATTTTAAATGCCGGCAAGAGACCGGATATTTTGCGCCATCTTCGTGCTGTTCGATAAAGTCTTCTGGCTCAAAAGCCTTATCTATAAAGCGATAACACAAACCTTCATCGTTAGTCGAAGCATAAATCGCAACCATGCAAGTTTGTTCATTACGCTGGTATTCAAAAATAATATACGAGGATTCACGCGGCAAATAATGCTTAACAAAGCTATCAGTGACCCGACTTTTGGGCACTAAACGTCCTGGTCTTTCACCATAAAACAAGGGAATTAAGCGCAGCAAAGTGGTTTTACCCGCACCATTAACGCCATTTAAATTGGTATGCCCATCTAAGCGAACTTCTTGCAATTCACCTTCTTTATAAGAGTCGATAAGAATAAGACGGTTTAGAGAATACATCATAGATTTGGCTTATTTAAAAAGTTTATACCTTGCGGCGCGAGTGCTAAAAAGAATTAAGAGCGGCATTTTAACACCTTCTATGTATTGCCTTAGACTCATTTACGGCATAATTTCCGAATACCCTGACTTAGCGTATAATCATTCACTTATTTAGCTTCCCTTTAGGAATCCAGCGCTCATGCCAGAAATCATTATCTACACCAGTAACCTCTGCCCTTACTGCACCATGGCTAAACGCCTGTTAACCGCAAAAGGTGCGACTTATAAAGAACTGAATGTGGATACCACAGCAGGCTTACGAGAAGAGATGATGCAAAAAACCAAACGCAGAACTGTGCCACAAATCTATATAGGCGAACGCCATATTGGAGGTTTTGATGATTTACGTGCCTTAGATTTAAAGAAAGAGTTAGATGCCTTACTCGTTGCATAAGCTACAACAAAAAACCGTTAAAGCCATACTATTTGTAAGTTATTATTTTTTAAAATATTCTTTTATCACTGTGCTATGATGGCAATCATGCGTGCTAGCTTACGCATGAAAATATAATAATTATTTACATAAGGTGAGATTTATAATGAGTTTATTGAAAAAAGTAGTTTTAGCTGGTTTCATTAGCACTGCAATGCTTGCAACTGCTCCTTCTGTAATGGCTAAGCCAGCAGGTAAACAAGCAAACCAAACTCAAGAAGGTGTAGCTATAGCACTTGATGATACGGTTGCAGCGGCAGAAGAAACATTAGCAGCTCTTAAAGCTGGTGTTGACATGGAAACGGGTTTAGCATTATTCAAAAAAACCAAAGAAACATCTAAAACAATCGAAAGCGCAACAGTTTATGTGCTTCGCGCTAGAGCACAAGGCACTTTAAGCAAAGCACGTTCTGCTTTCAAAAAAGGTGACAACGAAGAAGCTATAAAATTAATGACCGCTGCACTTGAAGAATTCGAAGGTGTTAAATCTGCATATTTTAATTTTTCTGGCGATAAATAATTAGTTTTTTAAACTAATTAGCACGTGCAAGGCTCAATGACCGCAAGGTGATTGAGCCTTTTTATTGCCTAGTGCTTTCGAAAAAACATATTTATTTCCATTCTGACTCCAGCTGCGCCTCACTTAGCCGTATTAATATAGCACTGGCTAAGCTCAATAGAATCAGGAATCCTGATTACTCCAAATCAAAACCGCCAAAGCTTTAAGCTTTCTATCAAAAACAAGCAAGCTAATTGCATCCCTGATTTTTTAATACTACCTGAATTCACCCCATCGTTTTAAATATCCATAGTTTGCGGTGACTGTTTTTAATAAATTTTATAGCTCAATGATAAGCAATGTAGTTCTTGACGAAATAGCTATTTTCCGCTATTTTGAATAGCTTTTTTATCAATTAAAGTCTCTCTTTCATCCTAAACAAATCCCTGTATTTTTTAAGGGAAAGAGCGAAGAATGAACAGCTTGCGTGTATTTTTACACCTGACACTGACTTTAATTCTAAAGTACATTGAAGAACAAGCTTATTCTAAGAGCTTCAATGTAGCGTGTATTCTTAATATTTAAGAGGTTTTATAAAGTGGAACTCAGTGGTGGACAGATTGTCATTCAGTGCCTTAAAGATGAAGGGGTAGAGTATCTTTTTGGGTATCCTGGTGGTGCAGTATTACATTTATATGATGCAATTTTCCATCAGGAAGACGTCAAACATATATTAGTCAGACATGAACAAGCAGCAACTCATGCTGCCGACGCTTATGCGCGTGCAACTGGCAAACCAGGCGTGGTCTTGGTAACGTCAGGCCCTGGGGCAACAAATGCCGTCACGGGCATTGCCACAGCTTATATGGATTCCATTCCTATGGTTGTCATCTCTGGGCAGGTTCCATCAGCAGTCATTGGCAGCGATGCTTTTCAAGAAGTCGATATGGTCGGTATTACCCGCCCTTGCGTTAAACATAACTTTTTAGTTAAAGATGTTAACGATATTGCGGAAACGATGAAAAAAGCGTTTTACATTGCTACGACAGGCAGGCCAGGCCCCGTTGTTATCGATATCCCTAAGGACATTACTGACCCAAACATCTTAATTCCGTATAAATACCCTAAGAAAATCAAAATGCGTTCTTATAGCCCGGCAACCAAAGGCCATCCCGGACAAATTAAGAAAGCAATTGAGCTATTATTAGCCGCCCAACGTCCCGTTATTTATTCGGGCGGTGGTGTGATTTTAGGTGAAGCAAGTGAAGAGTTAAGAGAATTAACACGCTCACTGAACTTCCCTATTACTCAGACTTTAATGGGCTTAGGTGCCTACCCTGCCACGGATAAACAATCCATCGGCATGCTAGGTATGCACGGCACTTATGAAGCCAACTTGGCCATGCATGAAAGTGATGTCATTTTAGCCATCGGCGTACGTTTTGATGACCGCGTTACTGGGAAATTAGCTGAATTCTGCCCACATTCAACCATTATTCATATTGATATTGATCCTGCCTCCATCTCTAAAACCGTTAAGGTTGCCGTGCCGATAGTAGGTGAAGTTAAGATTGTATTAAACCAAATGCTTGCATTGCTAAAAGAGCAAAAAACAAAACCCTCTAAAAAAGCACTTGAAGCGTGGTGGAGTCGTATTGAGCAATGGCGCTCCGTTAACTGTCTAGAGTTCGACCGTGGCTGTGAATTTATTAAACCACAAGCGGTTATTGAGCAACTTTATGAAGTCACCAAAGGCGATGCCTTTATTACTTCTGATGTTGGTCAGCACCAGATGTTTGCTGCGCAATTTTATCCTTTTGATAAACCACGCCGCTGGATTAATTCAGGTGGCTTAGGCACGATGGGCTTTGGCCTACCCGCTGCCATTGGCGTAAAATTAGCGCACCCAGATGCTGATGTTGCCTGTGTTACAGGTGAAGCCAGCATTCAAATGTGTATCCAAGAACTATCTACTGCACTGCAATATAAGACACCGATTAAAATCATTAATTTAAATAATCGTTATATGGGCATGGTTCGCCAGTGGCAAGAGTTCTCTTATGAAAGTCGCTATTCGCATTCTTATATGGATACCATTCCTGATTTCGTTAAATTAGCGGAAGCGTATGGTCATGTGGGTATACGCGTAGAAAAACCAGAAGATGTTAAACCGGCACTGGAAAAAGCATTTGCCCTGAAAGATCGCACTGTGTTTATCGACATCATGACCGATAGAACAGAAAATGTTTATCCGATGATTGAATCAGGCAAAGGCCATCAAGAAATGACGTTACGCGTAGCTCCTGGCACGCCTATTAATAGGGAATTGGCATAATGAGACATATTATTTCTATTCTAATTGAAAATGAAGCAGGCGCTTTATCGCGTGTTGCCGGTTTATTTTCAGCGCGCGGCTATAATATTGAGTCCTTAACCGTGGCGCCGACAGAAGACCCTACATTGTCACGCATGACTTTAGTGACACGCGGCACTGATGAGATTATTGAGCAAATCACCAAACAGCTTAACAAATTAATTGATGTCGTTAAATTAATTGACCTCGCCGAAGCAACCCATGTTGAACGTGAACTGATGTTAGTTAAAGTTAGAACATGCAAAGAATCACGCGAAGAGATCAATCGCCTTTCGGAAATTTTCCGCGGTAAAATCATTGATGTCACCAGCAATAGCTATGTGATTGAAATGACAGGGCCATCAGATAAACTTGATGCGTTTGTCGCGGCACTTGATGAAAACAGCATTATTGAAACCGTACGCTCTGGCCCTACAGGACTATCACGCGGTGAAAAAGGCTTACATTTGTAAATCTTTACCCAATCAACACATATTGCCAAGTAAGTTGGAATTGAGTTTATTCGCCTCTCTTCTGCTCAAGTACCAAGCCTTATCAGCATTATGTTGCAAATAACTCTTTACTAAAAACAGGAAATCACATGCAAGTTTATTACGACAAAGACGCTGACCTTAATGTAATCAAAGGTAAAAAAGTAGCCATCATCGGTTACGGTTCACAAGGTCATGCACACGCAAACAACCTACAAGATTCTGGTGTTGATGTTGTGGTTGGCTTACGCACAGACTCTAGCTCAGTTGCAAAAGCACAAGCACATGGCTTAAAAGTAACTGACGTAGCATCAGCGGTTGCAAGCGCTGATGTTGTTATGATTCTGACGCCCGATGAATTTCAATCGCGTCTTTATAAAGAAGAAATTGAACCCAACATCAAACAAGGTGCAGCATTAGCTTTCGCACATGGTTTTGCCATTCTTTACAACCAAGTAACGCCACGCGCTGACTTAGATGTCATCATGATTGCCCCTAAAGCACCAGGCCATACAGTACGTTCTGAGTTTACTCGTGGCGGCGGTATCCCTGATTTAATCGCTATCCATCAAGATGCTTCAGGTACAGCAAAAGAAATTTGCTTATCTTACGCTTCTGCTATCGGCGGCGGTCGTTCAGGCATTATCGAAACAACCTTCCGTGCCGAAACAGAAACTGACCTATTCGGCGAGCAAGCTGTTTTATGTGGTGGTGCGGTTGAGCTAGTTAAAATGGGCTTCGAAACCCTAGTAGAAGCAGGCTATGAGCCAGAAATGGCTTATTTTGAGTGTTTGCACGAATTAAAATTGATCGTAGATTTAATGTTTGAAGGCGGTATCGCCAACATGAACTACTCAATTTCTAACAATGCAGAATACGGCGAATATGTAACGGGTCCTAAAGTTATTAACGAAGAAAGCCGTTACGCAATGCGCGAAGCATTAACTAGCATCCAAAATGGTGAATATGCTAAGAAATTCATCCTAGAAGGTATGACTAACTACCCAGAAATGACCGCAAAACGTCGTTTAAATGCCGAGCACCCAATCGAAGTAACAGGCGCAAAACTACGCGCGATGATGCCTTGGATTGCAGCGAATCAAATCGTTGATAAAACTAAAAACTAAGTTTTAATTCTTAGTTTTTAGTCGCAAAAGAAAAGCCCATCAATGATGGGCTTTTTTTATACTTACCGAATCTTAATAGTACTGAAGCCAACTCATTACCCAGCCAAAAACTCCAACATATCCTCATTTTTCACGCGAAAATAAATCTCTTCTACCGACAACGTTAAATCAATCGATTCAAAATTGACTTGATCCCCTAAAAAATAATGTCTTGGATGCCAGCCTTCAGTTCTTCTAAGGACTTCAATATCGACAAAATCTTGCTCAATTAAGACATACTCTTGCAAATTAGGGATGTTGATATAAGACATAAGCTTAGTCGTTTCATCCATGCGACGGGTCGATTTGGATAATACTTCGACAATGATAACGGGGGATTCCGTATAGTAAGGCTGTGATTCGTCAAAACTACAATCTACGAGTACATCGGGATAAAAAAAACGCGAGCCGATTTTGACCTTCATATCCGAAGTAAAAGGCTCACAAGGAGTACCTTCTAAATGATTGCCAAATTTACGGGCAACATTATTAGTAATCCGCTCGTGATTTGCACTGGCACCCGTCATCGCATAAATATCACCATCAACCAGCTCATGTTTTATATCACGCGCTAACTCGTCAGTTAAATAGTCTTCTACACTCATTAATTTACTTTTGAATGCCATCGCCATTGTGCCTTCAAATTGTAATAAAGGTGCGCTCTCACATTGGCGCACCTTATTTTCTATTGCTGAACCTGATTAATAACTAAGTTCAGTTCTTTGCCTGCATTGACTTGCACTTGCTCTAGTTGGACAAATAAATCACCTGCTTGCGGTTTTGGCGTACCACTGAAAGAAACGCGCGCAAGAATATCCACCTGCTCTACCGTAGATAGGGTTGCCGTGGGCATCGCTGCTTTGCTATCGTCTAACACAATGCGCTTAGGTAAATCCTGCACTTGTATGCGCTCTATCGCTAACGGCATACGTCCGCCTACAGCACGCGCAAAAACAAATACAGTATGCTCAGGTTTAACCTTAGCGAGTAATTCAGGCGCTAAAGAGAGATTAATAATAATTTGTGCGTCACCATGAGTAACGGGTTGCTCTGCTTTAGTCGTGGCTGCGACAGCCTCGGCTGGCATGCCTGCTTTGGAGCGCGCTTCTGCAATGGCAGGCTCGATAAAGCGCTCAATCTGAACCTTGCTCGATTTTACTTTCGCTTGCTGCCACAATTCGATGGCTTGAGTGAAATCATTATGCATATACGCTTGAATGCCTTTCAGCATTAAGGCCGTGCTTTCTTGACTATCTGCGGCTAAAGCTTGATCTACCGCAGCATTTACTTCTGCAGTAAATTGCTCGCCTTGCGCTTGAAATAAAGATTGCGCATAAGAGCCTTTTACTACCGCATAATCTTTATTATCTGGTCCAATACGTTCAGCTAAAGTTGCATAAACTTCGGCTGACTTTTTAAAATTGCCCATCGCCGCATAGCTGTTAGCCAGTAAAACGTATTTATCAAAATCATCAGGGTTTTCAGCTAGTTTTTTCTCTAGCATTTCTACCGCTTTAACAAAATCAGGCGCTTTTGGTTGTTCTCCATCACTTGCAATCTGCGTAGTTTCACCTTGCTCTTTTAAGGCTAAATAATCAGCATAATCATCACTACTCCCTAAATGCAGATAAACAGCAACACTGGAAATCATAAGCACTAGCACGACACCAAAAACAACGACCGCTTGTTGAACTTGCAAGGGCTGATTTTTATATTCTAGCTGCTGCTTACCTGCAACATCTTGTAATAATGATTTTTCCAACTCAGCTTTTAACGCGTCATAAGCACTACTTTCTAAAGTACCCTGCTGTTTTTCCGCATCTAATTCAGCGAGACGATCACGAAAAATAAGCACATTGTCTTGCTGTGCATCAGAGCCACTAAGCTCATCGGTTTTTCTTTGTTTTAACAGAGGTACTAACAAAAACAATACGGCGACTAATAATAAAACGGCAAATCCCAGCCATAAACTACTCATGATTTTTTATCCTTGTTTAATACTTGCTGTAATTGTTTTTGCTGTTTAGCGTCTAATTCAGGCGGTTGCTTTGCATTTTCGGCATTCTTATTATGACGGCTACGCGTCAACCAAATGACAACCATTAAACCCAGGAGTAATAATGCACCAGGCCCTAACCATAACACAGCATTTTGCGCGTTAAAGCGGGGTTCATATAAAACAAAATCACCATAACGCGCGACCATATAATCGACAATTTCCATATCGCTTTTATCTGCTTCCAGCATCTGATAAATCTTTTGCTTTAGATCCTGTGCAATTTCGGCATTAGAATCGGCAAGGTTTTGATTTTGACATTTTGGACAACGCATATCAGCACTCAACTCATGAAAACGTCGCTCCTTATCTTTATCTTTAAACTCATAAGTCTCAATAGCTGCATAGGCGCTAGTTATTGATAACAAGACTATTATAAAAAGCCTAAACATCATGGATTACCCTCTAAATTTTGAATCATCACCTGTAACTCTTGCCACGTTTTACCTGTCACCACGCCGACATGACGATAACGGATAAGGCCTTGGGCATCCAATAAGTAAGTTTCAGGCGCCCCATAAACGCCGAGATCTAAGCCCAACATTCCGGATTCATCGTAAATATTAAAGACATACGGATTACCTAACTCTTGCAACCAATTCATAGCAGCCGCTCTTTCATCTTTATAATTCAAGCCAATAATGGCAATTTTGTTCTCTTGAGCAATACGTAATAATTGCTCATGCTCTTGACGACATGAAGGACACCAAGTCGCCCAAACATTAACTAACACGGGGCTACCAATAAAATCCGCTTTAGTTAATATGCGCTCAGGCTGCAATAAAGCCGCTACTTCAAATTCAGGGAAAGGCTTGTCAATTAAAGCCGAGGGTAATTCACGCGGGTCAATGCTTAGTCCTTTCCATAAGAAAAAAGACAGGGCAATAAACAATGTCAGTGGAATAAATAATAATAATCTAGGCATGAGCCACCTCAGTTAATGATTTACTACGATAGCGTTTATCAAAGACCGTTAATAATCCGCCTAACGCCATTAATAGGCCTCCCAACCACAACCAGCGGACATACGGTTTGTAATGCACGCGGATCGCCCATGCGCCGCCATCGCCTAAAGGCTCTCCCATAGCAAGGTATAAATCTCTAAACAAACCTGCATCAATCGAGGCTTCAGTCATCATTGAGCGCTTAACGGTGTAATGCCGTTTTTGCGGATACAAAGTCACTACAGGCTCGCCCTCTAAGGTAACTACTATTGTGCCTTCGTCGGCAGTAAAATTTTCACCGGTTACTTTTTTAGCACCTTGAAATTCAAATTGATAATCCGCTAATTCAATCTTATCGCCCGGCGCCATACGCATATCGCGCTCTTCGCTGTAAACCGAGACCAAAGTAATGCCAATCGCGACCACCGCAACACCCATATGTGCCAACATCATGCCGTAATAACTTGGCGTCAACTGGCTTAATTTTGCAGTCATCGAAGTTGCATTACGGAATTTATCTTTAAATTCTTTAAGCGTTGTCGCAATCACCCATGTGCTGATCGTGATACCTAAAAAGACCCTAAAATTAAAGCCATCACCATAAATAAAGGGGAAGATGCTACCAACCACTAAACTGATAATTGCAGGGATAAGTAATTGTTTTTTTAATCCGGACATACTTGTTTGCCGCCAACGCGCCGCACCAGAAATCCCCATAGACAAAGCCAACAAACTCATAATGGGGACAAATAAAGCATTAAAATAAGGAGGGCCTACAGAAATTTTTCCTGCGCCTAATGCATCAATTAATAGAGGATATAAGGTACCCAATAACACGGTAATTGCCATGACCACCAGAAATACGTTATTCACTAATAACAGCATTTCCCGTGATAACCAGCCAAAGCTTGATTCACTTTTAACATTAGGGGCTTTAAATGCATAGAGTGTTAATGAGCCACCGATAGTTAATAACAATAATACCAGAATAAAAAAGCCCCGCTCAGGGTCAGAAGCAAAGGCATGCACCGAGGTTAATACGCCAGAACGCACTAAAAAGGTACCCAGTAAACTAAGCGAAAAAGCAAAAATGGCAAGCAACAAGGTCCAGCTTTTAAATACACCGCGCTTTTCTGTCACCGCTAAAGAATGCAATAAAGCCGTACCGACTAACCACGGCATTAAGGAAGCATTTTCCACAGGATCCCAGAACCACCAGCCGCCCCAACCGAGTTCGTAATACGCCCACCAACTACCGAGCGTGATACCTGCACCTAAAAACGCCCACGCCACATTCGTCCAAGGACGCGACCAGCGCGCCCACGCGGCATCTAAACGACCCGACAATAAGGCCGCAATCGCAAAAGAAAAGGCGACGGAAAAGCCTACATAGCCCATATACAGCATAGGCGGATGTACGATTAAACCAAAATCTTGTAAAAGTGGATTTAAATCCGCGCCATCAGCCGGAAAACGCGGCAAATAACGTAAAAACGGACTAGATGTCCACAATAAAAAGGAAATAAAGCCTGTCGCGATAATACCCATGACACCTAAAACACGCGCCAGCATATCCAAGGGCAAACCACGGCTAAATAAACTCACCGCCAAGGTCCAACCACTTAAAATAAATGCCCAAAGTAATTGCGAGCCTTCATGCCCTCCCCAAATAGCGCTTAATTTAAATTGTATCGGTAATTGGCTATTAGAATGATTCGCCACGTATTGCACCGAAAAATCATCGCTCGCAAAAGCGTAACCTAAGCAAATAAAACTAATTAGCAAAAACGTAAACTGCGCTTTTGCTAAAGGCTTGGCATAATCCATCCATAAAGTATTTAAAGTCGCGGCACCATACAAAGGAATGACGGCTAATATGAATGAAAAACTTAGCGCCAAAATTAACGCAAACTCACCTAATTCTGGAATCATTGTGCTGCCTCTTTTTTCGCTTTCATAGTTTCCGATATTTCCGGTGGCATATAGTTTTCATCGTGTTTGGCTAGCACTTCATCTGCCTGAAAAACACCCTGTGCATCCATTTTTCCTTGCGCAATAATGCCCTGCCCTTCGCGGAATAAATCAGGAAGAATCCCGGTAAAAACCACTTTAACCGTGTTTTCATAATCAGTGAGATCAAAGCTGACGCGCAATGAATTACTGGATCGCTTCAAACTACCTTCAACCACCATACCGCCTACGCGCATACGTGCATCAGTCGGCGCTTCACCCTTAGCAATCTGACTGGCTGAATAAAATAGATTAATATTTTGATTTAAGGCGTACATGGTTAAACCGACTGCTAAAGCGGTACCGAAGACGATGGCTAAAATAATATATAAACGTTTTTGTCGTTTTGGAGTCATGATTCTGATTGTTCCCGTCGTGCTTGACGTTTTGCTTTATTAAAAAATTGACGTTTAGCCAGTGCTACAGACACTATATTATAAGCAAAGATAGCAAAAGCTAAGCCATAGCTGAGCCAAACGTACAGACCGTGCTTACCCATTTGTAAAAAATCGGCAAAAGTAGCGAAATGTCCCATTGATCGTTTTCCTTTGAAATTGAGGGCTACCCACTTAAGGAGTGCAATAGCTTTAGCTATTGCTTGAAAATAGCTAAAGCTATTTTACTCCTCTATACTTTTTTAAAATCGTAGCCTAATTAAGTCATCGTATTGTTATAACTGTTAAAGTGATTGCTGAATAATCTCTTGTACCCAACTGGCTTTCTTTTCCCGTTGTAATACCTCAATGCGTGCGCGCTGCATTAAGATCACCGCAAAAAAGCAATAAAAACCAAGCACCATAATGAGTAAAGGTATCCACATTTCTGGCGGCATCGCTGGTTTTTCAGTGACCTTAAAGGTCGCACCTTGATGCAAAGTATTCCACCATTCCACTGAATATTTAATAATCGGGATATTCACTAACCCAACTAAAGATAAAACCGCAGAAGCTTTATCGGCGCTTTGAGTATTTTCAAAGGCAGAATGCAAGGCAATAACACCAACATATAAAAAAAATAGCACCAACATAGCCGTTAAGCGCGCATCCCAGACCCACCAAGCCCCCCAAGTCGGTTTACCCCAAATCGCGCCCGTTGCTAAAGACATCACGGCAATGGAAGCACCAAAAGTCGCACAAGACTTAGCGACAATATGCGCCATCTTCATTTTCCAGATCAAACCTATCGCGCCTGCTATCGCCATCAACATATAACAGGATTGCGCTAAAATAGAAGCCGGCACATGCACATAAATAATGCGAAAACTATTACCCTGTTGATAATCTTCTGGGGCAAACGCCAAGCCCCAAACAGAGCCAGTAATTAATAAAACAAATGCAGCAATAGCAAACCATGGCAGCAATTTACCACTAAACTCATAAAACCAACGCGGTGAAGCTAATTGATAAAACCATTGGGGTAATTTAATTTTCATGCTTGTCCTCGTTCGGGTAAAAATCCATATCTAATATTTGCTCTAAACTGTACGGGCAATCTGTTGGAAAATGCGATACTTTAAATCCAGTATCATAAACCGCTTTTCTAACGGCATAGTGATAAGCCTTTATTAAACCCCGCTCCAAACTGTCTGGATTCCTTAAACTTGGATTTTCAGACAAATGATCTCGTATACGATCTCTTTGTTCCTGAATGGTAAATTCCCCTAATTTTCCTTGGCGCTCTGGTTGATATTGCCACTTTAACAAGTGCATCAAGAGCATTTCTAAATGACTCAATAGCTCTCGCTTCTCGCGTGCGCCCGTGCTTTCCAGCTCCTCAATTAATGCGGCAACATCTATCTTATCCAACTGATCATCTTTTAATAAATGCACTTGCTGTTGTGTCCACGCATAAAAATCTTGCTCATGTAATTGACTCATACTTAACCTCGTACACTAATTTTTAACGCTGCGGCAATCGCAAACGGCGCTAACATCATACTCAATACTAACAAAGCCCCTAATAATGCCAAATACCCTGCTATCGGCAGTCCCATAGCAGCCGCTTGTACTGTGCCCGCGCCAAAAATTAACACGGGAATATATAAAGGTAAAATCAGCAATGAAATCAAAATGCCGCCTTTACGCAAGCCGACGGTTAAACCCGCACCAATAGCACCCAACAAACTTAAAGTGGGTGTGCCTAATAATAAACTCAGCACCAAAGCACCCAGCCCTTCGCTGGGCAAAAATAGCATCATGGCTAATAAAGGTGACATTAAGGCCAAGCAAAAACCGCTAATAATCCAATGACTCAACACTTTAGCCAACACGATCAACACTAAAGGCTGGGGACTGACCAACATTTGCTCTAATGAACCATCATCAAAATCACTACGAAAGATGCCATCAGCGGATAATAAACAGGCCAATAAAGCTGCCACCCAAATCACACCCGGAGCAACTTGCGCTAAGAATTTGGACTCAGGACTGACCGCCAGAGGAAACATGACGGCAACCATCAAGAAAAATGCCAGAGGATTGACAATATCACTGCGTCGGCGCAAAGCTAAAAGCAAATCTCGACGTACCGCCGCGATAAAAAAATTCATGAGCGCGCCACTTCGTTTAAATTAATCCGTCGTACCGTATGCCCTGGTACATTTAAATCATGATGCGTGGTTAAAATAACCGAGCCACCGTTGAATACATGCTGCGCTAATAAGGCCTCTTTTTCGGCTACGCCTTTTTTATCTAAAGCGGTAAAGGGTTCATCCAAAATCCACAAGGGCGCCGTACTTAAATATAAACGCGCTAAACCGACTCGACGCTGCTGACCCGCGGATAAGGTATAGCACGGCACATCTTCAAAGCCATATAATCCGACGTTTTTCAAAGCCTCCGCAATACTCACTTTATCTAAAGCAGGATCAAGCTGTTGCATCCACGCTAAATTTTCTTCTGCGGTTAAGGTTGATTTAACACCCGCGAGATGTCCGACATAAAGCATTTGACTAAAATAATCATCGCGTACTTCTGCTATTTCTTTTTGCTGCCAAAACAACTCACCTTGGTACGATTCATTCAAACCACACAGAATACGCAATAAGGTCGTTTTACCACTGCCGTTCTGACCTTCTATTTGCACTACTTCGCCAGCACTAATGCCAAAGCTCAGATGACTAAACAGCACGCGTTCATCACGTTCACAAAATAGATTTTTGACCTCAAGCATAGCTTCTGTAATTCAATAAAATAGAGGATGGAGTGTTTACAATTCAAGCGCGTATTGTACCCGCTCGATTGGATAAGACAACGCTAATGCAAATAATCAACCCCAATTGAACGCGCCTTTTCTTTGTGATGATAATATTTATACTTTGGCAAGGACTCAATACCATGACAACTCACGCAAAACGTATCTTGCACACCCTTGTGGCGTAAAAAGCTATTAATAATATCGCCTTCAATATTTTCTTGCCGCTTATAATCTAAGACAGAATAGAGCTTTTCAGTGGCGTCTTTTAGCGGCTCCCATGTATGCGGCTCATGACAAGTAATACAAGCAATTGCACCAAACTCGGCTATTTTCTCATGCACTGTTTCTACTAATGGCATGACTTTTTCATCCGAAAATAACACCATGTCTTTATAAGGATGGCCATAGAACTCAATAGCTTTATCTTTGCCTACGGCTTCTTTTTGATGGCAATTCATACATAATTCATCCCGCTTTAAGCCAGGGGCTGTTTTATCGCGTAACTCTGGCTTTTTTAAAATCGCCGCTGACAAAAAGGGGCTTTTTGCTGCACCGCGATGCAAGGTATGGCAACTACCACAGACACCCGATTGATGCGGCGTTTCTTCCTGCTGATTTTGCGTTTTTTTGCTCGTTACGCGTAAGTCATGATCCGTACCGACAACGCGCTGTTTACCTTTATGGCAATTTTCACACAACTCGCCATTGCGATGCTCTTGTAGTAAAGCGGGGGTATCCGGCTTGCCTGAATGCACAGCATGGCAACTCAAGCAGCCGATTTTTTTGACCTTAACACCAGCAATCTCTACTGGATCATCAAGCTCAAGGTTCATTGGATGCACGCCTTTTTTCGCCGCGTCTTTTTCATCTTTGGCATGTTGGCGCTCATGGCAATCGGCACATAAAACTTCTGCATCGGCTATTTTATCAGGGTATAAAGCCGTCTCTACAGTACCATTATGAACACTATGACAGCTATCACATTGCACTGTTTTAACTTTTTCACCGCGAAACTCGACCGCCTCTTCCATTTCAATATTCACAGGATGCACGCCTGCTTTACGTGCCGCCTCTTTATCTTTAGGCGCTTGACGTTGATGACAACTAGCGCATAACGCCCCTTTCTCATCCGATTGGGTCAACAAGTTTTCAGTCACGCCATTATGTACCTGATGACAAGATTGACAGACAATTTCATCCTGTTTACCTAATGCCCCACCACCTGCTTGCAAAATATCCGGCAAACCTTTTTGTAAATGAGGGTCTTGGGTCGTTAAATGCTCAGATTTACGACTAGCAGGCTTACGCATAACGACCCCTAAAGGATGATTTACGCCATGTTGCTTACTATTTTCTCGACCAGCTTGTTTGGTGTTTTTTTCATGACAGGCTTCGCATTGTTCGCTACCGTAATCGGTACCGCGCAACCAGGCATTATGATTATCTTTATATAAAGTAGTTGGCTCTTCCTTATCATTATGCGGTGTATGACAACTGGTACAGGTCATTTCTTTAGTCTTGGCATCATGCGGATAAAATTCAGGGATCTTATCTTTGCGAGGTAATTTTTTATGCCGCGCCTGCTTTTCTTTATCATCATCATAAACCGTCGGATGCTGCTCGCCATGAGGAATAGCCTGCCGTGAATCAAGCACCGCACCGTGATGACAGCTATAACACATATTAATTGAAGCAACAGGCAGCACGCTTTCGCTATCAACTAAACTAGATTGCTTGGCATCATTGCCCCAACTGTAATGACATAACACGCAGTTTTTTCGTGAGACTTCTGCGCTCGCTTCGGGTAACTCCGCTAAGCTAATATAATCTAGCTCAATTTTTTGTACATTCTGTGCCTGGGCATCAACAATATATAAATAGCCTAAAGGATCATAACGAACGCGAACAGGAGAGTTGAATTTGAGCGTTTTACCTTGAGCATTCTTCAATAGCCCCAAAAATCGACCTTTTTGATAGATACTAATCGTGCCTAAATAAGCATCACTAATATATTGGAAATCCAGAAAATCAAAGGCATTGCCATTAGGTCGATACATTTCCTCCATGGAAAAACGTCCTGTTTGCGAATAATAGCGCCCTGAACGGTCAAAGACCTGTACTCGTGCATTTAAGACATCAACGACATTCAAATAACCATCTCGGTCTTGAGCCATTTGGAATGGATATTGAAATTGCCCGTTCATTTCACCGCGCTCCCCCGTGCAACGACTCTCTTGTCCGCTGGCTAAATCGAGATAGCACAGTCGATGCAGACGACGATCCGAATAAATTAATTCATCATCACGAATTAATAAATCAACGGGCTCTGGCATTAACTTCTCAACGGCTTCTTTAGGCGCTGACAAATGTATATCGCTTAGCCATTTTCCTTGTACTGAAAACCGCCTGATACGATGCTGCAAAGCATCTGCGATATAAAGCACCTCCTTATCCAGCGCGATAGCCATCGCCTTAGTAAAACTATATTTGCTGCCTTGAGTCTTTATTTCTCTAAGGACGATACCTTTAGGGGACATAATGACTACCCGAGAATTCATGCCATCTAATATATAAAGTTGCCCTTGCGCATCAGCCACAATATCACTCGGCTGATTGAAGCCTGCCTGCAAAACCTGCTGTTGCTTGGCCATGGGAATTTGCTGTATTGCACTAACAGAACCCAGCCACAGCATTAAAATAAAAAAATAAGCAAAACGCATCATTCGCTGACTCATCGCAATAAATTGATAATACGAATGCGCTGATCCTTGTCTTTATAGCGCGCAAAAAATTGCGCGATAATATTATTTTGAATCTTTTCTACTTGATAAGCCGTTGCACCTAATTCAGCCAAATTAAGCAATGACTCTTTATCATTATGACACGCGTTACATTCGGGGCCTTTTTCTGCTAAAGGCGCATGTATTAAAGCTCTAAGCTCAGCTTTATTATCTAAATCTCCCTCTTTCTTCCATAATTCTTTTGTTGCTTGAGCAAACGCTTCATTATTCCGCAAAGCAACCGCCTGATCTTGATAATAAGGCGCAATCTTATAAAACGGGTTAATGCCTTTAGCGGGCTGGGTTATTTCTTTTTTTGCCGGTAAGGTTTTTTTAGTTTTATCCTCAGGCTGTACTGCTTGGCGAAATAATTCTGGTTTAACGCGCACCAAACTGGCATTGCGCGTATCTTGCCATTGATAAGTCAAGGCTACATTTTCAGGACGAAAATGACAGGTTTCACACGCTATATATTGAGTATGCATATTCATAAACGTACGCGTACGCTCGCTTTTAGTATGCGGCGGACTCATGTGGCAAGTAGTACAAAAACTATGCGCCAAGGAGTCACTGGTTTTGCCACGTTTATGGAACGGTGGAACTTCCAAGTCACCACGCAAAACGATGTCCTTATGCTCTTCCAGCTTCTTTAGTGATTTTTGGATTTGCTCGGTAGTAAGGCTAGTATTATTAATCGTTTTTAAATACAAACCTTCCGCATGCACCCAAGAACAAAAAACCGTTAATAGTAAAGTCATGAATAAGCGAGTCATATTAAGCGCCTTTATTATTGGAGTCATTATCAACCTTCGGTAGTTCCGCTTCTGTTTTATCTATTTCTATAGGCTTTTCTTTTTCTATTATTGCCTCAATTGGAGCTGACTTAAGTTTTTCTGATTCAGCCGGCAACATTGGCTCTTTCTGCATCACCTGTTTTTCAGTCACTTCTGCCACTGTGGGCGCTAAACTCTCTTTATTATCAGCCACCGCATCTGGCATTACTGGCTCTTTAGGCTCTATTGGAGCTTTAGCCGCTGGTTTAACCACTTTTTTAACGACAGGTTTTTTTTCAGGTGCTTTACGCTCAGCTTTAGCTTTACCTTTTCGTCCAATGATGACAGATTCGAAGCGGTCAGCTCCCACAATAGGAACAATTTTCTTAGTATCACGAAAACGAAGCCACCACACCAGGCTACTGACAGCAAAAACTAAGGCAATAAGCAATAACGGCCAACTACTCCAGAACCATTTAGAGGCTCGAACGGCCTTGACCTCAAAAGGCTTATCCATATAAGTTAAACCTAATAAAGAAACATCATGCATATCAGTTAACGTAAAACCTTCATTCCCTGGTTTTTTGGCATAGCCATGACAATTAGATTGGCCACAGGTTTCGGGTAATTTATCCGGGTGTGATGCTGACTCAGAATCCAAATACGAGCGAATTTCATGCTTCCAGCCTTCGGGGGCGTGACAGTCAATACACGATGCGCCATACGCAGAGCCATCGACAATTAAACGGCCATGTAAGGTTTTGGCATAACTGTCTGCGCTATGCACAAAGCGATCACTCGGCGGGTGTTTTTCGAGTGTTTTAGGATCTTCTTGCTCAACATCACGCATTTTTTTAGCATCACCGTGACAATCAATACACATTTGATTATTTTCTTGGTTATTCCAGCGACGCCCCACCAAACGACGCAAAATATGCCCGCCAAATTGTCCCATCCAAGCCTTGCCTTGATGACAATTGCCACACTCGGTTTCTGCGTGATCAAATTCTTTTTTAAAATTAGCTAATTGAGTTTCTGCTATATATAAAGTATTACTATGGCAACGACGACAAGACGGATCTTGCTCAGTTTCGATTTCTTCTAAACGATTGCCACCGGTTAACCCTTTGTACCAACCACCCGCATGCACTGATTTATCCATTTCCTCATGAATGACATCATGGGAATACTTCACGCCTTCTGATGGCTCTTCTATATGACAGGACTCACTGCAATCAACCTCGGTATTTTCGACCTTATGCGGATAATCTACCACTTCGCGGTGACAGTCTTTACATGGCACGCTGCCATGTAAAGAACTGGCATAATGATTACGGTCAATCGTTGCACTACGCAATACACCGTGCTCATCAATAAAACTTAAACCTTCATAAGCATGACAGGACAAACAACCATCGGGATCACTATAACGAGGATTAGCAGACACCTGCCCAGACCCCAGCACCAATAAGACTATTAATAATAAAAAACGCGACATGCTTACGACAACCCTAATTCACTCACTATTATAAAAATGAACCAACAATAATTATTGATACAACGGTCAAGAAAATCATGGCATTAAAAACACTTAGCAGACTAATAGCCGGCCCCGTTTCGATTCCACCTTCAGCCTCTGGCTTTACAGGATTAAAATGCACGGCTTGCCAATCGGGCAATGGAAAAATTTCAGTATTCTTTTTAATGCGCTTAGGTTCATTGACTTTATGATTAGGCCGCGTAGTCCAAGCCAAAGCATTCCAATCACAAACATCAACGCATTCATGACAAGACATACACGATACTTGATCAACTGTCGCGACCTTATCGACCATTTTAATGGCACCGCACATACAATTCCGCGCACAAATATTACAGCCCGTGCAACGCTCTTTGGCGACACGAATACGACGCGCAAAAGGCATTTTTGCACCGAGGCGATTAACTAAACCATCCGCTGCACCAATCGGACACATAAACTGACAATAGGCGCGCCCTTTGCTGGCAAACACACCTAATAATAATAACAAGCCCAAATTCACCAAACCGACACTGGATACCAAAAACACCATACCCCGATATTCTCCGCTCATGGCTTCAATCAAGCGCGGGATAGTAATGAAATTACATAAGCTACAAGCACTGATCCCCAAGGCGGGCATAGCCACTAAAAAGAAACCAAAATAACCGTAACGAATCTGTACTTGTGGCAAAGAGCGAAATTCAATTTTCCAACGATCATTGAGCATGCGAGAACTCAGTTCAGCTAAACCGCCGACCGGACACAAATAACCACACCATATTCGCCCAAAAAACAAAGTAGTGATCATAATTAAGCTAAAAGCCATCACGCCAATAGAGGCAGCATTGACATGCACAAAGAAATCTTCCCAGGTCATCCCCGGAAAATACAAATAAAAACGGCGCATACATAAACTACCGCACAAATCATCGCTACCCACTAATTGCGGCAAAAAAGCTAAAGGCCCTAATAAGCTCATGCTCGCTAAAAGAATCATCGCATAACGAAATTTCTGCATTTTCGGAATCGCTTTTATATTCTCAATCACTTGCATACACGTCCTCTTTTATATTCTTCAATCTTTAAAATCATGACAAACCAGGCATAACTGACCATCTTTAGCAGGCAAGCGCAATAAGGCTTCCTGCGCTATGCGCTGATAGGAAAACTCAACTTTCATTTTATGTTGCTGATTAAATTCAGTCAGCCGAGCATTTTTATCTGCAGTAAATACCTGACTCCAAGGATGCGCTTTATAAGTAATGCCCTCTTGTAGATCATGATTGACCACCTGCTTGCCGGCAGGTTTTTCAGGATCAATCACGCCATATTGGTGTGGTGTGTGACAACTAACACAGATCACTTCTTGCTTATCACTGAGAGGCACTAAAATGCCCAGTTCTTGGCTATGCTTTTTAATGCGCTCCAACATTTCTTTTTGTGCAGGCTTCACTTGATGTTCAACCGCATTAAAATGCGGATCTTTAAGGTGACAGCCATAACACAAGCTTTGCATAGGCAAACGTAACTTTAGCTCCGCTACGCTTAATTTTTTATCGCGATCCGGCACCTCTTCATGACAATAGGTACATTGTTTTTTCTTAATGTCACCGTGCTCATCGAGCAGGATATGAATATTCTCGCGCTGAGTTTTTTTCTCATCATGGCACTGATAACAAAGCCCCGTAAGATTTCGATAATGCCCCCCCACTAGAAAGTCTGCAGCCTCTTTATCAACCTTATCGACCGGTGTTTTATCTATATCTTTCAAGCCATGGCAAGTGGCGCAAATTAATTCACCCTCATCACCGAGTTTAAATTTATCCGGCACTTTAATAGCAGCAGACGGCTTAACACCG
>JAIPFI010000030.1 GCA_021736705.1 Methylococcaceae bacterium
ACTGGATCAGCAATACCGACACTTCTATCTGTCGTCGGCACATTATGATCAGCAACAGCAAGGTTACGATCCGTACGCCAAGGCACTCTGCCTGCGAGACGCAAACTTTCAAATGCTTGCGGCGAGGTGACTTCATGAATCAATTGTCTATCTATATAGATTAACGATGATCCATCCTCTTCTGTATGGACAACATGATCATCCCAAAGTTTGTCATATAAAGTTTTTGCTGACATTTCAATCTGTACCGTATTTATTTGAATTGTAAATTAAAGTTTGGAAAGCTCTGCGACTTGTTTTTCTAGTTTTTTCAAGCGCGACCATACCTCACTTAAACGCTGAAAGATGGCGATATTTTTAGTGTATTTTTTAAATGGCTGGGCTGGACCATAAGCATAAATACCCGATTCTTTAATACTGCTATGCACACCCGCTCTATGTAACAGCATCGTATCATCAGGTACATAGACGTGATCTAAAACTCCAGTTTGACCCGAAGCAATAACGCGCTTACCAAAATGACTCGAGCCGGCAATTCCAGTTTGCGCAACTAATATACAATCCTCTTCGATAATAACGTTATGCGCCAAATGACATTGTGCATCAATAATAGTCCCGTCATGCACTTTAGTTTCAGTATAAGTTGCCCGATCAATAGTAGTGACTGAACCAATTACAACTTTATTACCAATAACGACACGTCCTGTTTGCGGAATACGATGATGATGAAAATGTTCGTCTTGAGCAAAGCCCTGCCCATCACTACCAATCACACAGCCGGCCTTTAAAATACAATCTTCACCAATATGACAGTCATAGGAAATAACGCAGGAAGGATAAATAACCGTTCTAGCACCAATAATAGCATCGAACTCAATCACTGAGTTGGCCATAATAACAACGCCTGCACCTAATTGCACGCGCGCACCAATGACCACACCAGGGCCAATAACAGCATCACTAGGTACCTGCACCGACTCATGTATAACCGCACTTACATGCACACGCCCCCACTCGGAATCATACACATCTCGATCTGCATATTTCTGACGTATATAGGCCATGGCCATGCGTACATTGGGAGCAACTAAAATAGCCGCCGTATTGGTTAATTTAATAGTTTCTGCTAATTCAGCCGTGGTAACAATAACGGCCACTTCTGCATCTAAAACTGCAGGTAAATATTTTGCATGTTCCACAAAAACCAATGTGCCTGGCGCACTCGCTTCTACCGGCACAATACCGGTTACTTGAGTATCAGTACCTAAGTGCGCAACAATAAAACCTTGCTCTTTAAAATCCTGATAAATCTGGGAACTTAAAATATTCACCCTGACTCCTGCCTTTGTTACGCTAAAGCCGAAAAAACCTTAGCGGTAATATCAGTAACAGAGCCCACGCCGGCAACCGTTGAAAATTTCACTTTTCTCTGTTGTGCAGCCGCCTCATAAAAATCCACTAAAGGCTTAGTTTGCTCATGATAAACATCCAAACGTTTTCTAACTGTGCCCTCTTTATCATCATCGCGCTGAATTAATTCCTCTCCAGTAACATCATCAATATCTGCGACTTTAGGCGGATTAAACTCTATATGATAAGTTCTGCCCGATTCTGAATGCACACGACGCCCTGCCATACGCTTAATGATTTCTTCATCAGCAACAGCAATCTCAATCACATGATCAATATCAATACCCATAGCAATCAAACCTTCAGCTTGTGCAATGGTGCGTGGAAAGCCATCTAATAAAAATCCTTTAGCGCAATCCGCTTGGGTAATACGATCTTTAATTAATCCTAAAATAATCTCATCTGAAACAAGACCACCTTCATCCATAATTTTCTTTGCTGCAATACCTAGCTCAGTCCCTGCTCTAACAGCGGCACGTAACATATCTCCTGTTGATATTTGGGGAATAGCGTATTTCTCAGTAATAAACTGTGCTTGTGTGCCTTTGCCTGAACCTGGACTACCTAAAAGTATGACGCGCATTACTCACTCCAATAACTGCCGCTAAAAATAATTTAATGAAAAACAGACATTTTAGTTACTGAATTTCAATTTAATCTAATCAAATACAACATAATATATTATAACATTCACTGACATAACTCTTGTAATATTATCAATATCTGCCTATTCTGTGACGTCCACAATCAATATGAGGAGATAGAAAGCATGAGAGTAGAAGATTTAATGACCCAAAAAGTTTTTACAGTAGAGCCAAGCGATATGATTGATCGCGTCTTCTTTCTACTGCATTACGAAAAAGTGCGTCATTTACCCGTAATAGAAAAAGGTAAAGTTGTTGGTATCGTATCAGATAGAGACCTTTATAAGGCGCTGGGACCTAAAAGCAATTCAAGCAATATTACAGCAGATGGCACAACAGAATTACACGTATTACCGAAAAAAGTAACCCATATTATGCATCGCGGCGTTATTACCGTAACAACAGACACTTATGCATCTAAAGCAGCAGAATTGATGGCTGAAAACAAAATTGGCGCACTACCTGTTGTCGATGCTAATAATAAATTAGTTGGTATCTTATCAGCAACGGATATACTCAAAGTATTCGCCAAATTGGAACATGCCAACGAAAAACGCGTAGAAAAAATCGCAGCTAATGCACACAAGTAAAATTTGTTAACAAAAAAAGCCTCGATAAACGAGGCTTTTTCGCTCAATTCAACTTATCACTGAGCTTTCGGACGCATCTGTGGGAATAACAACACATCACGAATAGACGGTGAATCCGTAAATAACATCACCAAACGGTCAATACCAATCCCTTCCCCTGCTGTCGGCGGCATACCATGCTCTAATGCGGTAATATAGTCCGCATCATAATGCATTGCTTCATCATCACCCTCTTCTTTTTCTTGAACTTGCTTCAAGAACCGTTCAGCCTGATCTTCGGAATCATTTAACTCAGTAAAACCATTCGCAATTTCACGACCGCCGACAAAAAATTCAAAACGATCAGTCACATGTGGATTATCATCATTACGTCGCGCTAAAGGTGAAACTTCAACAGGATAAGCCGTAATAAAAGTCGGATGCATCAAACGAGTTTCAACTGTTTTTTCAAAAATCTCGATTTGTATTTTGCCTAAGCCATAACCCTCTTTAACCGGAATACCGAGATTTCCAGCCACTTTCACAGCCGCTTCACGGGTATCAATATCGGCAGGCGTCAAGTCAGGATTGAAATGCAAAATGGAATCAAAAACGGTCATACGCTCAAATGGCTTACCAAAATCGTACTTTTCACCCTGATAAGTAACCATACTATTACCCAGCAACTCTTCAGCAATACCTTTTAGCATCGCTTCCGTTAAGTCCATTAAATCGCCATATTCAGCATAAGCCTGATAAAACTCGATCATAGTAAATTCCGGATTATGCCTAGAAGACAAGCCCTCATTACGAAAGTTTCGGTTAATTTCAAAGACTCGCTCAAACCCACCAACGACCAGTCGCTTTAAATACAACTCAGGTGCAATACGTAAAAACAACCCCATATCTAGCGCATTATGATGTGTTTCAAAAGGTTTAGCTGTCGCACCACCCGGAATCGCCTGCATCATTGGCGTTTCAACTTCAAGAAACTGCCTCTCTGTTAAAAATTTCCGTATATAGGCAACGATTTTTGAGCGCATCAAAAAAGTTTCACGCGAGGTATCGCTCATAATTAAATCCAGGTAACGCTGTCTGTATTTAATTTCTTGATCTGCAATACCATGAAATTTTTCAGGCAAAGGACGCAAAGCTTTAGTTAATAAACGAATATCGTCAACTTTAACACTCAACTCACCGACTTTCGTCTTAAATAAAACCCCTTCAGCACCGATAATATCGCCTATATCCCATTTTTTAAACTGTTCGTTATAAAAACCTTCAGCTAAATCATCGCGTGTCACATAAAGCTGGATTTTGCCCGACATATCCTGAATATGCGCAAAACTTGCTTTACCCATGACTCGACGTGTCATCAAACGCCCCGCCAATTTAACGCGAATCGGCTCTTCAGTCTCCAGTTCTTCTTTGGTTTTTGCATCGTATTCTGCAATTAACTCACCCGCAATAACATTGCGACGAAAATCAGTTGGGAAAGCAATACCGCCGTTTTCACGTAAAATATTTAATTTTGCGCGGCGCTGTTTTATTTGTTCTTGTTCGTCGTGTTCTAATTCTGACATTTTCACTTTAATTGTAGGTTTAACTTAAAATAGGCTTACAAACCACTTTTCAGGCTTGCTTCAATAAACTGATCCAAATCGCCATCTAATACAGCTTGAGTATTGCCTGTTTCCACTCCCGTACGCAAATCTTTAATACGCGATTGATCTAAGACATAAGATCGAATCTGACTACCCCAGCCAATATCTGACTTATTATCTTCCACTGTCTGCTGCGACTCGGAGCGTTTGCGCAATTCTAATTCATATAATTTAGACTTGAGTTGCTTCATCGCAGAATCTTTATTTTTATGTTGCGAGCGATCATTTTGACACTGCACAACGGTATTAGTTGGCGTATGGGTAATCCGAACAGCTGATTCAGTCTTATTAACATGCTGACCACCCGCACCACTGGCACGATAGACATCTATACGTAAATCTGCCGGATTAATATCGATTTCAATATCATCATCAATTTCCGGTGAAACAAACACAGACGCAAATGAAGTATGCCGACGATTACCCGAATCAAAGGGGGATTTTCTTACTAAGCGATGCACGCCTGTTTCAGTGCGCAACCAACCGAAAGCGTACTCACCTTCAAATTTTATCGTGGCGCTTTTGATGCCTGCGACATCACCTTGCGACTCTTCAATTAATTCCGTTTTAAAGCCTTTACGCTCACCCCAACGTAAAAACATACGCTCAATTATTGAAGCCCAATCTTGGGCTTCAGTGCCACCTGAGCCCGATTGAATATCCAAAAATGCATTATTCGCATCCATTTCACCAGAAAACATGCGTCGAAATTCCAATCCAGCCACTTTATCTTCGAACACTTTGAGGTCAGTAATAACCGTATCAATAGTCTCTTCATCAGACTCTTCAACCGCCATCTGAAGCAACTCAGCCGCATCAGCCAAACCATCGTTCAACTCATTAATAGTATTAACCACAGTCTCAAGCTGTCCCCGCTCTTTCCCAAGCGCTTGTGCCTGCTCTGGATTATTCCATATATCCGGACTTTCTAACTCGCGTAAGACCTCAACCAAACGCTCGCTTTTGACATCAAAGTCAAAGATACCCCCTAAGTGACTCGGTACGACTTTTTAAATCTGAAATTTTATTAGTAATAGGATTTATTTCTTGCATTGACTTAATATTATCCGAAATTCAGGAAAATCATAAAAAACATACCATTATATACTATATATTACTCATTTTAGCCTGCAAATAATTGCATTGTTGTTTTTCATTCTTATGCTAAAATATTAAAGAATTCGTAGATAACCTTATTGGCCTACGTCTTACTATAACTAAAACAACATGAGGGTTACATGAAACTATTAAAACCATTACTACTATCTGCTTTCCTTGGCGCATCAATGGGTGCTATCTCTACAGCAGCTTTAGCTGAGACCGACGAAGGAAGAGTTACTTTCACTCCTCAAGTAGCTATTGCTAACACTGTTGCAAAAATCATGGAAACTCGTCATGCAATTGATAACGGGGCAGATAGTGATGCAGCAGTAGCATTAATCACTGAAGCAATTGATTTAAACAAAGAAATTAATGCTAATGACGTTGTTGATGCTAAACGTCAAAGAGGCGCAGCTCATTTAAAGAAAGCTAAGTCTGCAGCTAAAAAATCAGAACTACAAGTTGCTGAAGAAGAGCTGAAACAAGCGGAAGAGAAATTCAAAGAACTTCCTAATTTTATCTAAACGAATCAATCCATCAATAAGTAATAGAGTAGTGCTGTTCTACTCTATTACTTATAAGACTAATCCCAACGCACATCTCTTATTTTAACTCTGCCTTGCTCTACTTTCACTTCTAAACTAACTATATCTTCATAAGCAGGTGCGCTTTTTACTTGCCCAGTCTTAATACAAAACCTTGCACCGTGCCGAGGACACACAATTTCATCACCGTCGACAGCACCACTGCCTATTTCTGCACCATCATGCGTACAGACATCTTCCAAAGCATAAAAGCCATCTTCTAATTTAAAAACTGCCACATCAATACCGTCTACATCCACTACCAGATGCTCACCTATCGCTAAAGCACTTTCAGCCACTACATCAATCCATTCCGACATCGTTTTACCTTTAATTTTTTAAATACACATCGTATCTAAGTAATTTACCTTTAAAGCTCTCACTCGGCTCGCCACCTAATGGCTCAGCATAATCAGGACTTTTCACCACGACTTTTTTTGCAGTCGTTTGCATAGCGGCAGAAAATAACGCTTCCTTATCCATATCATCACCTAATAAATCCCGTAAAATTAACATCGATTTTTTAGGTAAAGCCGACTTTTTTCGCTTAGGTGGAAACATAGGGTCAATATAAATACACTCAGGCGCTTCTGTTAACCCAGCAAGAACCTCAATGGCGTTACCAGCGATTAATTTTGGCGCTGATAAATTCAATCTTTGCACCCAATCTAACTGCTCTAAGCGCTCAAATGCATCGCTTAATAATGCCAGCATAATAGGCGAACGCTCAATACAGCGTAACTCATAACCCATACGGAAAATATGCAAACTATCCTGAGCCCAGCCTGTGGTTGCATCAACCACGGTTTTGGTTTTACGTCCAATAGCATGCGCTAAAGCACCATCTTTAGGCGCTGGCCAAGACCGCTGCTCACCATTTCTTGGCTCTATATCAACTGTCAAACCACCTTTTTTCAACAACTCTTTATCCAATAATTTCAAACAGCCATCACGCCAGCTTAAAAAGAAATCTTCAGGTGTTTTTTTGTCAGCCGAAAAATAAAGTGGCACAGCTAATCGATCAGCCAAAGCTTGAGAAGCATCAAGCGCATAATCCGCGTTATGCAAAACAGCTAATTTACCGCTATATTCAGACATGACTATTCAGTAGAAATGGACGCTTGCTCATTTTTTAATGCCGCATCTAAAGTATGCCAAGCCAGAGTTGCACATTTCACACGCGCAGGATATTCACGTACACCCGCCAGAACCGCTAACTTACCAATCGCTTCCAGATCAATCATTTCCTCTTTGCCCGTCGTCATTTCATGAAATTGATGAAATAAAGCATCCGCTTCCGCCTCCGTTTTACCTTTCACAATTTCCGTCATCAAAGACACAGACGCGGTAGAAATCGCACAACCAGAACCTTGAAAACTGGCATCAATAATTTTGTCGCCTTCCATTTTCAGAAACAGGGTTAAACGATCACCGCACAAAGGATTAAAGCCTTCTACTTTGCGATCCGCATTTTCCATAATATGAAAATTACGGGGATTTCTATTGTGGTCAAAAATAACCTCTTGATATAGGTCACGCAAATCATCAAACATAGTCTTCTCAGTTTATATTCAGGCTGTTAGCCAAAAATTTTAATTAAATCTTCAATTCCCGCCATCAAGACGTCAATTTCTTCTTTGGTATTGTACATAGCAAATGAAGCACGCGCGGTCGCTGGCACTTCGAAAAAATCCATCACCGGCATAGCACAATGATGCCCGGCACGGATCGCAATACCTAAGCTATCCAGCATTGTACCTATATCATGCGGGTGAATTTTATCTAAAACAAAGGATAAAATCGCGCCTTTGTGATTATTATCGCCAATAATGCGCAAGCCTTTAATTTGTCTCGCTTGCTCAGTGGCATAAGCCAATAATTCCGCCTCATAAGCTGCAATCTTATCCATACCAATTTCATTCAGATAATCGATTGCCGCGCCCATACCGATAACATCGGCGATATTCGGTGTGCCCGCTTCAAACTTATAAGGCAAAGTATTGTATTCAGTTTCGGTAAAAGTCACTTTGCGAATCATATCGCCCCCCCCTTGATAAGGAGGCATCGCTTCTAATAAGGCTTGTTTTCCATAAAGCACACCAATACCCGACGGCGCATACAATTTATGCCCAGAAAAGACATAAAAGTCGCAATCTAAAGCCTGCACATCCACAGACATATGCGGAATCGCTTGCGCGCCATCCAATAAAACGGGGATATTTTTCGCTTTTGCAGCTGCAATAATTTTTTCAACTGGATTAATCGTGCCCAGCGCATTAGACATATGCACCACAGAAACCAATTTAGTTTTATCACTGATTAACTTTTCAAATTCAGTAAAAATCAGTTCACCCTGTAAATCAATTGGGGCAACTTTCAAAACTGCACCCGTTTCTTTGCACAGCATTTGCCAAGGCACAATATTAGAATGATGCTCCATCGCAGTGATTAGGATTTCATCCCCTGCTTTAATATTCGCTTTACCAAAAGTTTGTGCAACTAAATTAATCGCCTCGGTTGCACCACGGACAAAAATAATTTCTTTCGTGCTTTTTGCATTAATAAAGTCTTTTACTTTTTCGCGCGCACCTTCATAACGATCCGTCGCTTTAACACTAAGTGTATGCACGCCACGGTGCACATTGGCATATTCATGACTATAACAATGCACAATACTATCAATCACCTGCTGCGGTTTTTGACAGCTAGCAGCATTATCTAAATACACGAGCGGTTTATTACGGATTTTCTCTTGTAAAATAGGAAAATCAGCGCGAATTTTTTCTACGGGAAATGTTGTCATGCTACTTCTATATATGTTTTGCTTTAAGAGGGAAACGCTCTGGAAACTCAATCATATCGACCGTTAAATCTACATCAAGATCAGGCCAATAAAAATGTTCTGCAGAACAGGCTTCCACATTAATAATTGATTTTATAGGTTGCTCTGCAAACCAAGGAAATTCATCATACGGCATAAATAACTCCTTATCATGAGTCAATAACCATATTCCATGTGCTGAAATATTTGTAACCTCAACTGCTAATCCACATGCTAATGAGTTCATCCTAATGGCTCTCTATAAGTAATTCGATTTGTTTAAGTTGCTTTCTTGTATAACGATAGTTTTTTGCAAGTTCTATTTCTGGCTCTAGCCAAAACTTAGCTTCTCCATCACCCGACACAATATGAACATGCATGCGCTCCTCTTCCCGGGAAAAGAAGAAAAAACGATACCCACTTTCTTTAAAAACAGTTGGACTCATAATCTGCTCTTTATACTACAACCACTCTTGCTCAATCCCTTCTTGCGGAAATCTAACCAATAATTGCTCCAAGATCTGATCATGCAAATCTTTGATTTTAATTTTTTCAACCATTTCATTCGCAAAAGCAAAAGTCAGCATATTTCTCGCCGTTTCTTCATCAACACAACGTGATTGCAAATAGAAAATAGATTTTTCGTCCAATTGCCCCACGGTAACGCCATGCGCACATTTAACATCATCCGCATAAATTTCTAATTGCGGCTTGGTATCAGCTTCAGCATCATTCGACAATAATAAATTACGGTTATTCATCTCCGAGCTGGTTTTTTGCGCGTCTTCAGCGACAACAACCCGCCCTTGAAACACACCCCGCGCACGCTGATCTAATACGCCTTTATATAATTCACGACTAATTGCATGCGGTTTAAGATGGTTGATACGGGTATGATTATCAATATGCTGGCGTTTAATACCAAGATATAAACCATTTAATTCACATTCAGAAGCGAGTCCTAAATCAGTCCGTATATCATTTCTAGCTAACAAGCCGCCAAAAGCAAAATTATGATGTTTAAAGCGAGAATCAGCGTCTTGTTTAACGTAAGTTCCGCCAAAATGATAAGCTTTCTCACCTTCCAATTGTAATTTGTATAACGTCAGATCAGCATTTTTACCAATAAAAACTTCCGTCACTGCAGCCGATAAATACGACTCATCGCAACCGATAAACGTTTCAATAACTTCAGCTTGAGCCATGTCATCAATAACAATAATATGTCGCGTATTGCTCATATAATCGGCTTGCGTGACTACATGTATGACCTGCACTGGCTTGCTTAAAATTTCTTTGGCTGGCACATGAATAAACAAACCATCAGTAAACCAAGCTGCATTAAAAGCCACAAAACTATGCTCCTCATGACTAACTGCTTGCCCAAAATACTGCTCCAGGTCTTCAGGATATTGTTCTAAAGCACCCGCCATATCTAATACACGCACCGACTCAGACAATCCATCTAAATCAGATAAGGTCTCAGAAAAATGCCCATCTACCAAAACGACAGAACAGGTATTTTCAAGCCTATAAGTATTTAACCAATCAGTATCGACCGCACCAATTTCAGCCAGTACAACAGGGCTAAAGAGTTTTTTCTCAATAGCTGATACATTAGTATAGCGCCACTCTTCTTCTCTTAATGAAGGAAAACCTTGACTAGAAAAAGACGCTAGCGCTTGCTTTCTTAAAACGTTTAACCAGCTAACAGATTGTCCAGGCAACAAAGCTTCGACTTTTCCATATTCAGCAGGATATTGACTCTTTACTTGCTCTGCACTCATTAGGCTACCTGCTCTTCAACCCAGCTATAACCTTTTGCTTCTAGCTCTAAAGCTAGCTCAGGGCCGCCCGATTTAACAATTCTACCATCCGCTAAAACATGCACAATATCCGGTTTAATATAATCCAAAAGACGCTGATAGTGAGTAATCATTAAAAATGAACGATCCGCTGCACGTAAAGAATTCACTCCCGCTGCAACGACTTTTAGAGCATCAATATCCAAACCCGAATCAGTTTCATCTAAAATACACATGCTAGGCTCCAAAATAGCCGCCTGTAAGATTTCATTACGTTTTTTCTCTCCACCAGAAAAACCTTCATTTACTGAGCGATAGAGAAACTTCTCATCCATTTCTAATAATTTAACCTTACCCTTAACTAAAGTTAAAAAATCAAACGCATCGACCTCAGGCAAACCTTGATGAGTACGCATCGCATTTAATGCTGCTTTTAATAAATAAATATTACTGACACCAGGAATCTCTACAGGATATTGAAACGCAAGGAAAACCCCTTCACGCGCTCTAATTTCAGGAGCCATGTCCAATAAATCTTTGCCTTTATAAGTGACCGTTCCTTCAGTGACCGTATAACCTGACTTACCCGATAATACATGGGATAAAGTACTTTTACCTGCACCATTAGGCCCCATAATGGCATGCACTTCGCCTGCGTTAATCTCTAAGTTGACACCTTTAAGAATAGGCTTATCACCTACGCTAACATGAAGATTTTTTATGCTAAGCATTCTATTTACCTAAATTTAATTTTTAAATTATTTGTGTAGGCTGGGTTAGATTAACAAGCGTAGCGCGTTAATCTAACCCAGCATTTGGACAATTCACTTTGTTGAGTTAGCTTTTATTGCTGTGTAAGAAAAAGCTAACTCAACCTACAATATTTTATTAACCCACCGAACCTTCTAAGCTCAAACCCAACAAGGCCTGCGCTTCAACCGCAAACTCCATCGGCAATTCTTTGAAAACCTGCTTACAAAAGCCATTAACAATCATGGATACAGCATCTTCAGCGGACAAGCCACGCTGTTGGCAGAAAAACAATTGATCTTCGCTAATTTTAGAAGTGGTAGCTTCATGCTCAACTTGTGCAGAAGGTTGCTTCACTTCTACATACGGAAAAGTATGCGCACCGCATTTATCACCGACTAATAAAGAATCACATTGCGTATAATTACGTGCATTTTCCGCATTTTTACCGACTTTAACCAAGCCACGGTAAGTATTTTGCGATTTCCCTGCGGAAATACCTTTAGAAATAATGGTGCTGCGGGTATTTTTACCAATATGAATCATCTTCGTGCCGGTATCCGCTTGCTGATAATTATTGGTCAAAGCAACCGAATAAAATTCACCTACCGAGTTGTCACCGATTAATACACAACTCGGGTATTTCCAGGTAATCGCCGAACCGGTCTCTACTTGTGTCCAAGATACTTTAGAATTTGCACCACGGCATTCTGCGCGCTTAGTCACAAAGTTATAAATACCACCAACACCGTTTTCATCACCTGGATACCAATTCTGTACGGTGGAATATTTAATCACTGCATTTTCCAGTGCAACCAACTCAACTACCGCCGCATGCAATTGATTTTCATCACGCATAGGAGCAGTACAGCCCTCTAAATAACTCACATGGCTATCTGCATCAGCAATAATCAAGGTACGCTCAAACTGCCCTGTATTCGCAGCATTAATCCGAAAATAAGTCGATAATTCCATCGGACAACGCACACCTTTAGGAATATACACAAACGAACCATCAGTAAACACGGCTGCATTTAGCGCGGCAAAGAAATTATCCGTCTCAGGAACCACCGTCCCCAAATACTGCTTAACTAATTCAGGATGCTCTTTTAAAGCTTCAGAAATTGGGCAGAAAATAACCCCAACATCATGCAACTTACCTTTAAACGTAGTGGCCACTGAAACGCTATCAAAAACCGCATCAACCGCAACCCCCGCCAAGCGCTCTTGTTCATCCAAAGGGATACCCAGTTTTTTATAAGTTTCTAATAATTTAGGATCAACTTCATCTAAACTTTGTGGCTTATCTGAATCTTTTTTAGGTGCAGAATAATAACTAATCGCTTGATAATCAATCGGCTCTATATTTAACTGCGCCCAATCAGGTTCAGTCATCGTTTGCCAATGACGAAAGGCTTTTAAGCGGTATTCCAGCATAAACGCTGGCTCACCTTTAATCGCTGACAATTTAGCAATAACTTCTTCATCCAATCCCGGTGGAAAAGTATCCACCTCAATATCAGTGACAAAGCCTTCTTTATATTTTTGACCAATCAGATTGTCAATTTCTTGTGCGTTTGTTGACATAAATACTCTTTATTCTATTAACGATATAAACTGGCCACTGGCACAGTAATTTCTTGTGGATAGCTAACAGGTAACATCATATCGGCTAAAGTCACCGACTCTAAGGCTCGCTGAACCGTCTGATTAACCACGCGCCAGTTATTGCCGATTTGACAGGCGGAAACCTGCTCACAACTATGATCTGTCGAACTACATTCCGTTAAGGAAATCGGCCCTTCTAATGCCGTAATCACACTAGCAACCGTGATCTTTTCGGGTGTTTGCACTAAAGCATAGCCTCCTTTAGCGCCGCGCACTGAACTTAATAAATTCGCCCTAACCAAAGCTTTCAAAATTTTACTGACGGTGGGCAAAGCGATTCCCGTTGCGGTGGAAATTTCTAAAGCCGCAAGCATATGAGACTGGCTTTTTGCCATAAAACTCAAAATAACCGTGGCATAATCAGTTAATTTACCCAGACGTATCATAAGCACTCCCTTAATATAGGACTATTTTAGTCCCATTTAATTCCATAGTAAATAGCTTGGTTATTATTTTATCGTCTTCCCTTACTGTCTACCGATTCCAGTAATGGCGATATTTTTCCCTATAGCTCTCAACTTCGGCCTTTCCTTCACGAAAATTGACCGTTAATGCGCCAGAATCTCCCGTTATAAAATAGCTCGCACCTAACTGATTATAACTATCAATCACCTGCGCATGTGGAAAGCCAAACCGATTAGGCGAGGCTGCTGGAATTAAAATAACACTTGGATTTACCGCGACTAAGAAATCAGTGCTTGAAGACGTTTTGCTACCGTGATGCGGCGCAATTAACACCTCTGCCGACAAATTCTTAGACTGTTCAATTAAAACGGCTTCAGCTGTGTTTTCAATATCTCCCGTCAATAAAAAACTCCCCTGCACCGTTTCAATTTTAAGCACACAAGAATTATCATTTTCACCTTTCAGAGCCTTTTTAGGTGGCGATAACATGTAAAAACTGACCTGATCCCACTGCCAATTTCGCCCTGCATAACAAGCAACCGCCTTATAATCTGCCAACAATTCAGGCACACTACTCAATATTTCCTTAGTTGGCATTTCTGCTAATAGAGACTTAGCACCACCAATATGATCATTATCTGCATGACTGATCACTAATGTATCTACACTTGTAATTTGCTGATAATGCAAGAAAGGCAAGACCACGTTTCTACCCATATCAAAACTATCAGAAAATCGTGCGCCCGTATCAAATACCAAAGTATGCTTAGCGGTTTGCACAACTACAGCTAAACCTTGACCGACATCCAATAAAGTTAAACTTGCCGTGCCTACTTCTGGTTTATCTTTATGCATTAAAATTAAAGGCAAAATAAAGATAAAACACAAATACCGCGCAGGAATTCCTCGCGGCGCTAACAACAAAAACACACCGAGCATCGCCACAATTATCCGCCACAACTCAGGTTGAGCCAGCACAATACTCGCCAACGGCAAATCCACCAAAAACACCAAAACCTGCCACAAATAGTGCAAAACGCTATCGACAATCTGCAATAAAAATCCTGAAATATCAGGCACACCAGGCAATAAAGCAACCGCCAATAAAGCCAGCGGCACCACCAAGAAACTAACAATAGGTATAGCAATCAGATTAGCAATGGGGGAAATCAACGAAGCTTGCTGAAAGAAAAACAGCAAAACCGGCAACAAACCCAAGCCAACGACAACATGCAATTTGAGACTACTGAGCCAACGACTTTCTCGACCTAAGCGTCCAGAGAGCACATAAATAATACAAAAAACGGCCAGAAAGGATAAATAAAACCCCACTGACAATACAGCCATCGGGTCAATCAACAACACCACTAAAAATGCAATCGCGAAAACATCCAAAGATTTCACATGCCGACGCAATAATAGGGTCAGCATAAACACACTGACCATAACTAAAGCACGCTGCGTAGGCACAGAAAAACCGGCCAATGCGGCGTAAGATAAAGCCGCTAAAAATGAACCAACAGCCGCTATTTGTGGTGCTGAATAATATCTATGTGGAGGCACTTGTAGCCAGCATTGAAAAGCTAACCAATAAATCATCCCTGCTACCAAACCGATATGTAAACCAGAAATAGCCATCAAATGGGCCGTGCCACTTTGCGCTAAGACCTGCCATTGAGACATAGAAAGTGAACTTCGATCACCTAAGGTCAACGCCTTAATCAAAGCCAAACTATCAGTACTGATCTTCTGCTGCGCCAATAAATCAATTAAACTCTGACGTATTACCGAAATACTTTGCCAAGGCGCTTGCGTAGCTAATAACTTAGCTTTACTGCTTTGCCGAATATAACCTGTGGCACCAATATGCTGAGTAAACAACCATTTCTCATAATCAAAACCACCCGGATTGAAAGTGCCATTTGGGGATTTCAATTTAACGAAAAACTGCCATGCCTGACCCGCAGAAACTTTTTGCGGCGGATAATACCAACTTAAACGTAATTTATCTGGCAGCAAAACAGCGGCATGCGTCACTGCAAAATCGAAGCGCACCCGTTGCTCATTGTATTCAGGCAAGCCTACAACATGACCTTCTATTAGAATTTCTTTACCCTGCAATTCAGGCGCTAAGGAATGGCTTAAATAATACACAGAAAAAGCCCCAGCCCAGACAAAACCTAACAGAAAAAAGGCCATTCGCTTATGTTTAAAATACAGCAATAACAGAGTCAACAACAAAACGAATAATAAAGACCAGATACTAGGTAATAACACCGATTGTTGCAGACTTAAAATACCTAAGAAAAATAATAAAACAGATAAAAGCATTACTAAAATCTGCTACACTTAAAAACTAATATATACATGCGGAACCATAAGTCATGCCAAAAAAACTATTAAAAAAATACATGCCGTCAGCTGAATCCATTAAAGAGAATAAAAATCTCCGTTTTTTGGGAGACAAACTTCACGACCCCAATCTTTGGCATCTTAATCGACGTTCGGTTTCCGCTGCTTTTGCCATTGGTTTGTTTGCGGCATGGATCCCTACTCCCGGACAAATGGCGATTGCTGCCGCCACCGCACTGTATTTTCGCGCAAATCTACCTATTTCAGTGGCTTTAGTTTGGATTACTAACCCACTCACCATGCCACCGATGTTTTACTTTGCTTACATTGTCGGTCTATGGCTATTAGGTCAGCCTTCCCCAGACGCAACTATTGAATTTTCTGTTGACAGCGTTATGGCAAACCTAGGCGACATAGGCGGCCCTTTCTTAACTGGCTGTTTGCTAGTGGGCATTATTTCTGCCCTTGTCGGTTATTTTGGCATCCGTTTTTTCTGGCGCTGGAATGTAGTCAAACGCTGGAATGAACGAGCCCACAAATAAGCCGTTTAACCTCAAAAAAATACCTGCATAAAGCAGGTATTTTTTATCAGGAAACTATCAACCCATCTGCCATATGCAGCACTCTATCCATCCTTCCAGCCAAATCAGGATCATGGGTAACAATCAAAAAGCTGACATTTAATTCCTCATTTAATTCCGCCATTAACTGATAAATCGTTTCTGCCGTTTTACTGTCCAGATTACCAGTCGGCTCATCCGCCAGAATACACTTAGGTTTATTAATTAATGCCCGTGCAATAGCAACTCGTTGCCGCTCACCACCCGATAACTCTCCAGGCTTATGCTTAATTCGATGCACTAAACCCACTCGCTGTAGAATTTCTTCTGCACTTTCTTTAGCCTGAGCAATCGAAACGCCACCGATTAAAGCCGGCATAGTGACATTTTCTAACACTGTAAATTCACCTAAAAGGTGATGGAACTGATAAATAAAACCTAAAGTATTATTTCTTAATTTAGATAATCTCGCTTGGCGCACTGTATTTAAATTAACACCATCTAAAATCACCTCACCACTCGTCGGTTTATCTAAGCCACCTAATAAGTGCAATAAAGTACTTTTACCTGAACCAGAGGTGCCCATAATAGCCACACGCTCACCTTCACCGACTGAAAAATCAACACCTTTTAAAACCTCAACATCAAGATCGCCCTGCTTAAATCGTTTAGTTAATTGATGGCATTGCAAAATAACTGGCTTACTCATAACGCAATACCTCGGCTGGATTAACTCGTGATGCCTGCCAAGCAGGATAGATAGTTGCGAGTAAAGATAAAGAAAAAGCCACAATCGCAATCACATAGACATCTGTCCAAACTAATTTTGAAGGTAAGCTACTAATATAATAGACATCCGCTGCCATAAAATTCACCCCAAAAAACTTCTCAATCGCCGGTACAATGGTTTCTACATTTAAAGCCAACAAAACACCGCATACCGTACCTAAAGCTGTACCAATTAAACCGATAATCGACCCTAAAGTAATAAATATTCCCATAACAGACATAGGCGTTAAACCCTGTGTCTTTAAAATAGCAATGTCCCCACGTTTATCTGTGACCACCATAACCAAGGTTGAGACTATATTAAAAGCAGCTACAGCAACAATTAACAAAAGAATAATAAACATCACGCGTTTTTCAGTTTGAATCGCACGGAAAAAATTATTATGCGCCTGCGTCCAGTCACTGACAAAATACTCACCAGATAAGGCATTAGCTAATTCACGACTGATTTGCGGTGCATTAAATAAATCATCTAATTTTAAACGCAAGCCAGAAACACTGCCTTCCATACGTAATAATTTTGCAGCATCATCAATATGAATAATCGCCATATTACGATCGTATTCATACATCCCCACTTCAAAAATACCTGACACGGTAAAACGGCGTAAGCGCGGAATAATACCGGCTGGCGTTGAATTTACTTGCGGACTAATAACGGTCACTTTATCACCGACCATAACGCCTAAATAAGTTGCCAATTCAGAACCCAAGACAATTTGATATTGTCCGGCCTGTAAATCAGTTAAAGCACCCGCCTGCATTTTTTCACCGACTTCAGAAACAGCAGGTTCTTGCTCAGGTAAAATACCACGCAATAAAGTACCACTGACTCTACGCCCTGCATTAATCATGACTTGTCCATTGACAAAAGGAGCAGCACCTTGCACATGCGGATAATTATGCAATTTTTCTTTTAATACCTGCCAATGATCAAGCTCCCCACCATGACCTGTTATCGTCGAATGTGCAGTCATGCCTAAAATACGTTGGCGTAATTCGGATTCAAAGCCATTCATGACCGACAAAACAGTAATCAAAGCGGTTACACCTAAAGCAATCCCTAAAACAGAAGTTAAAGTAATAAAAGAAATAAATTGGGTACGACGTTTCGCGCGCGTATAGCGCAAACCGATGTATAAAATAAGCGGCTTAAACATATAAAATTAAAATAATAAACGAAGAAAAAGTGCCTATAGATTTATTGGCACTTAGGACATAAACCATAGAGATACAAGCTATGATCGGTTAATTCATAACCTAATTTTTTAGCGATTTGATCTTGACGTTCCTCAATCACCTCATCAGTAAATTCATCGACTTTACCGCACTTAACACAGACTACATGATCATGATGTTTCCCTTTATTTAACTCAAAAACAGAATTTCCTCCTTCAAAATGATGTCGAGATACCAACCCTGCCGCTTCAAACTGAGTTAACACCCGATAAATCGTTGCTAACCCAATCTCTTCATTTTCACTTAATAAAATTTTATAAACCTGCTCAGCAGTCAGATGACGTTTATAGGTTTCACGCTCCATAATTTCTAAAATCTTCACACGCGGCAAAGTTACCTTTAAGCCCACATCTCTTAATTCTTGAGTTTCCATTCGTTTTACCCCCATAATAATCACCTAAACCCTAACTAAATATTAATATATACTTTCATTGTAATTCTTTTCAGTGAAAAGACAGAAAAAACCGAGTCTAATACTTGTTTTAAGTTTTAAAGAAGTTCAGGTATGATGCATAACAACAAACCTAAAACCTCAACAAAGCAGGCTGTCAGCACTTTTTTCTGATGTTTTATCCTCAAAATCGCTAGCAACTATTGATATGTCCCAAATCTTACGACTGATAATACTGTCTACTTCGCTTGGCATCATCACTGCCTGTTCAACCCTTGCCACTGACGTACCTTTTGTTTATGAAATAGATATTGATCAGGGTAATGTCATCGATCAATTAATGGTTAACCAGTTACGCCCTGACATGACTAAGCGCCAAGTTATTTATATCTTAGGTTCGCCCTTATTAATCGATCCTTTTAATACCAATCGTTGGGACTATATCTATTCACAACAGCCTGGCGGTGAAGATAGAACCCAAAAGCGCCTTGCTTTGTATTTTAACGGCGATACTTTAGTTCATATAAAAGGCGATTTAGCACCTGAAATCAATCCGCCCCCCCCACCGCCTAAAGAAATTACTGTAGATGCACCGAAACGTGACCTGAAAAAGACTTTATATGAAATGATCACAGGCTTATTTACTTTTGAAGATTAACGCCCTTGCTGTATAGCTCGCTGCCTGCGAGCTTCCATTGGATTAACGGCTAAGTCACGATAAATTTCCACACGATCATTTTCTTGTAACAGCTTATTGAGCGGACAAATTTGACTAAAAATACCGACTTTATTTTTAGTCAAATCTATTTCTGGAAAGTGGCTCAATATACCTGACGAAGTAATTGCCTGCTCAACAGTACAACCCTCCGCGACCTTAACGGTCAAAATCAACTGCCGCTCAGGGGTAGCATAAGCCACCTCAACATTCATACTTAACTAGGCGTATATATCTGCTTCGCACGCTCGGTAAACGAAGTGACCATGGTATTGCAAATCTGATTAAATACAGCACCAAAAGCAAAGTTAGCCAGTATGCCATTCATTTCAAATTCTAAATCCAAAGAAATCTTACTCGCATCTTCGCGTAAGGGCATAAAATTCCATACACCATCTAATGACGAAAAAGGGCCGTGCAATAAAGAAATAGTAATACGCCCACCTTCATCGTTAATATTGCGCGTAGCAAAGGCATATTTAAAGCCCGCTTTAGAAATTTGTAATTCAGCCTCAACAACATTACCTTCACGACGAATAATACGACTCCCCGTACACCAAGGTAAAAATTCAGGGTAAGATTCTATATCTGCAACTAAGGCAAACATCTGCTGCGCTGAAAACTTAACTAAGGCGCTTTTTTCAACTATCGCCATTAGCCAAATACCCCTAAGACATGCAAAAACACCAAGAAAACGGCAGCAGGCGCGATATAGCTAACCAAAAATTTCCAAACCACATATTCTGTTTCATTATCCAAAGCTAACTCGGCCTGCGTATGCTTTTGCAACATCACGTGGCCAGCAAATAAAGCAATAAATAAACCACCTAACGGCAACATTAAATTCGCCGTTAAATAATCCATCTTCTCGAAGAAACTTCCTGAAAATACCGTACCTAAGCCTAAAACCCAGGTTAGAAACCCCATACCAATACTCGCTTTTTTACGATCTACATCATAATTTTCCACTACCCACGCAACAGCAGGTTCAATCAATGAAATCGCAGATGATAAAGCAGCAAACACTAACAAAACAAAAAATAACACGCCAAACAACCACCCACCGCTCATATTGCCAAAAGCAATCGGTAGTGTTTGAAAAATTAACCCAGGACCTGCACTTGCCTCTAACCCATGCGCAAAAACAATCGGAAAAATAGCCATACCCGCCAACAAAGCAACAGCCGTATCAGCACCAGCAATAAGAACCGATGTTTTAGCAATAGAAACACCTTTAGGTAAATAAGACCCGTATACCATGATCGCGCCCATGCCTAGACTGAGCGTAAAGAACGCATGCCCCATTGCAGTAAGTACGCTATCTCCGGTCATTTCACTAAAATCCGGCTTAAATAAAAACTCTAAACCTTGCATATAAGCGCCCGTAGTCATCGCATAAGCGACTAACAGCATAAGCAGAACAAATAAACTGGGCATCAAAAAGCGCACTGCCTTCTCTAGGCCTCCCTGAACACCCCGCGCCACCACCGCCATAGTGGTTACCATAAACACAGTATGCCAAAAAATTTGTTGCACTGGACTCGCTTGTAAATCACTAAAGAGAGTACTGATTTGTGCTGCGCTCTCACCAGAAAAACTGCCTGTAAATGCTTTAACAACATAAGCCATCGCCCAGCCAGCAATAACACTGTAATAAGACAAGATCAAAAAACCGGCAACAACACCTAGCCACCCCAAATAATGCCAATTTTTATTAGCACCCGCCTCTTCCGTTAAAGTTTCCAAGGTATTAATCGGACATTGACGACCACGCCGCCCCATCATCGTTTCAGCAATCATAATAGGTATGCCAATAACGGCCACGCATAACAAATAGACAATAACAAAAGCACCTCCGCCATTTTCACCCGTAATATAAGGAAACTTCCAGATATTACCCAAACCCACCGCCGAACCTGTCGCAGCGAGAATAAATGCAAAACGTGAAGACCACTCTCCATGTATAGATTTTTTTGTATCGGTCATTGAACTACCTACGCGTTTGAAAAATTTATTTTTTATCAGCAAATAAAGTAAAATACTGATATGTTTATTCTTAAGCAGGTTAATTACTTAATGTTTAAAGTGACATAAACATAAATAACACCTAAATTATCCGTGTAGAGTATACCCTTTACCATCGTTTAAAAATAGATTTGGACACCTAATGGCTGGAAAAACATCCAAGAAAAGCAAACAAACCGATAATATCATTGCCAAAAATCGCTATGTTGCACATGAATTTTTTATAGAAGAACGCTTTGAAGCAGGCCTAGTATTAGAAGGCTGGGAGGTTAAAAGCCTACGCGATGGCAGAGTGCAACTGAAAGAAAGCTATGTGTTCGTCAAAAATGGCGAAGTCTGGATTTCAGGCATGCATATATCTGCGCTCAATAGCGCATCAACCCACGTCACGCCTTATGCAACACGGGTACGTAAATTACTGTTAAACCGTCAGGAAATCAGCAAACTCATCGGTAGTGTTGAGCGTAAAGGCTATACCTTGGTACCAACCTTTATGTATTGGAAAAATAGCCGCGCTAAATTAGAAATTGGCTTGGCCAAAGGTAAAAAGCTACACGATAAACGCGCCACAGAAAAAGACCGTGATTGGCAGCGTGAAAAAGCACGTAATTTAAAACTCAATTAATTCAAATACACTATGACCACTCACCCTAACTTACTTGATAGCAATAACAGCCTACTTTTAATTGTTGATATTCAAGACAAATTAACGACT
>JAIPFI010000031.1 GCA_021736705.1 Methylococcaceae bacterium
CCTGCAGCAGTACTTGGTGCTGGCGCTGGCGCTGGTGCTGGCGCCGGTGCTGGTGCTGGCGCCGGTGCTGGCGCTGGTGCCGTACATGGATTTATGCGCTCACGGCCACTATGATCGTGCCCCTCATGATCATTGTCATCATCATTGCCCTCTTGGTCATTGTCATCATTGCCCTCATGATCATTGCCCTCTTGGTCATTTCCTTGCGCAGAACCATCGGTACATTCTTGGTCACGAAAACCATCATGATTCAGATCATCATCATGAAAGCCATCACGATTTGCATCATCATCATGAAAACCATCATGGTTAGCATCGTCATCAGCAAAACCATCACCATTTAAATCATGAGTGATATCAGGATGTAGTCCAATAGAAAAATTGAACGAATGCAATCCCGCTAATCCACCCACCCAATTAGTAAAGTTTAATGGATCTGTGCCCGGCTGAGTCACGACTTGATATAACGGATAGCGACCTGGCGTTATGCCTGCCGCAGAAAAATCAAATAAAGCGTGCCTGCCTACGTAGTTGCTATTTACCGCCAACGGCACAACATTAGGCGTAAATTCATTGCCGCCATTAGTCAAAAAGAAAAGCTGCCCATCGACTTGAGTCGCAACATACAGATCACCCGACACTGGCGCAGCAAAATTTACATAAGCACTGATTCGCTCAGAACCATCATTTTTTACAACACCTCTGTTTGAACCTAATTCCGCAAATGCCATATTTGCTACAACACTCAATCCCAACGCAAGTACAACAGGTTTTAATTTTAATAGTTTCATTTTATTACCTCAGTTAGCTTATTAAATAATGCAGTTAATTTTCAGGTTATTAAAAAGCTTGCAAGCTTTTGCTAATCACCACTTACTTACAAATAGCATATATCGCGCCAATAAAGACATAAAGAAGATAAGACACTGAATTAAAATACTTATTACTATTTTACATAGCAAACAAAAAAACAACGCCACCGTTAATCATACCTTTTTTGCGCTACAATTTTTGCGCGACGACAAAAATTGCAGTGTCTTAATCCCGCCAATAAAGGCACATCAGGTATTTAAAGTCATACGAAAGGCCTGATTGTCTGGCATTTAGAGACAGATTAAATTAACTCGCTTAATGCCCTACCGCCCATCAAGAACGCAAAGAAACCAAGCTAAAAAGCGTCCTGTTTTGCGGACAGATATTGCAAAAAATAATAATTTCCATGCCTTTATTGCCCCTATTCACTAAGGATTTCTCGCCGAAAAATACTAATCCATTGAATTACAATAACTTTATAACATTTCTTGGCATGAGAAACTTATCCACGTCCCCGAATAACGACAAGATCTTCCGAAAAAAGCTTATTACGGAACTAAAAAGAAGAGTTTGATTCTTTATTGGCACTCTATAAAAGGACAACTCACTGAAAGTTATTACTTTACTATTTGCGTCTTAATTTAACGATAGCAAAACTATCTACTGTCACCATACCACGACAGCTTATGCTTCAAAGGCCGACAAGACAGGCTCAACCGCTAGATAACAATCAGTAGCAACCTAATAAGAAAAAGCGTCATATTTGGTCACATGATGGGCTTCCATTTTAAGGCGGGCTGAAGCCACGCTCTGCAAGTATAACTAATGTCCCAGCTTAAGTGACAAGCCGTCTGCGCTCCCACAAAAAAACAAGCGATCAATGTTATTTTGTGCTCATTTCTAATTTACGGGCATAATTTAGAATCCAGCTTATTATCATTAAATGTATAAACTGCTTTAACGTTGACGTCTGCATGACAACTTAAAATATAGCCGATAGCATTAGGCGTTTCACTAACAAAACGTAAAACAGCTTGTTCAGAAGCTAAAACATAAGGCGGAGATACGCCATTAAAATACTGTTCGTACCAAAAGCGCTCTAGCTCAAAGGGCGTTAGCTGCAAAACCTGCTCGGTAACCACCTGCCGCACGACATTATGCGCACTTAAATTAACCGGAATCCAGCGATCCCCTTGCGCGGTTAAACGCTCTTTACTCAAAAAAATACGCCTTACTTGTTCTGCGCTTAATTGCTTTATATCTGAACGCGCACCCATAATAATAGCTATGTCTTGTGCATGACTTGATGCAAGCCCCGAAAGAGTGATAACAAGAAGCCTGATAGCCAACCTTTTCAAATATCTAACCATCATCAGAAAAACATCGCGATTGACGTTAATACACCACTCGGCGCATTAAACTGATTATTCTGCCCAAAACGATACTCTACTTTTAGTGCTAAAGGAGGCGCTGGTCGCCATACCAAACCAATAACCCCCACATGAATGGACGCTGCCTGCCGGTGCTCCTCCACTACAATATGGTTATTTTCATCACCATACATATACTCATAACGCCCCACAGCAAAAAAATGTTCAAACAAAGGCGCAACACCTTGCACATAGAGGCCGTACTTATTTTCCGTGTTATGACTTGAGTTTAAATTTAAAAATGACTCCATTTGTATTTCAAACTGATTTTTTTGCCATAAAAAATCAATTCCTAGCGTATGCTGCCAATCTGCATCATTTTCAGGTTCTATTTGCGCGGCAACAAAAGAGCTACCTATATTAAGATCTTGGCTTAGCTGATAATTGAGTCGTCCACCGAATGCATAATTAAATGCATGCTCATCAGGAGTCAATTCTAAATCGGCCGAATCATCAGCAAACAAAGTAACACTGAAATCACGATTAAATAATAAGCTATTATAATTAGCCGATAGCCCGGTGCTATGCTGAGACACAACATAACCGCTGGTGACCATGGGTCGTGAACTGGTCCAGACCAAAGGAGCAGCATGCAGAAGATTCCATCGACTGAAAGGCGTCAGGATTTTACCAAATCTTAGTTTAAACTCATCATTGATTAACAAGTCAGCGTAGAGTCGTTCCACTTTGAAAGCGTCAGCAAAAGTGCTAACTTCATACAAGGTAAATAAATCTTCCAACTCCAGCTCAGAAAAGAACTGTAAGCGACTCAAAGGATTCCAAGAAATAAACAAACTTAAATCTTCGAGTCCCGCTTGCTGCGGAGCATGTTCAAAGTAACTGTAAGCCACTTTAGTATAGCCACCTAGCGTTAAATGATAAGCCGGTATATGATAACCTTGCCCCCATTGATAAGAGGGCGATAAAGCATCTTCTGCTTGTACTTGGCGCGTAACACCCAATAACAAGATGATAAGCACAGCAATAACTCGACCACCTTGCCAGCAAATATTTCTAAGTTGCGCCATATAAGAATTTAAAATGACCATTCGTTATCGTTTACTTCTTTCATATATTCTTATAAGTCTATCATCTTCACTACTTCTCACTTTAATGTTTTTTATGCATTTTAGTACGGTATTAACGGCAGAGGTTGAGCGCGATTTAAAGATTGAAGCTTTATCCATGATGCAGGAAATTGACTGGCATTTATTTGAACGCATACAAAATATCATGATCTGGAAAAATCTGGAGATTATGCAAGATATTCGTGTCCAGGATATAGATAAGCGTCTCGCTGCTTTTTTACAAGAAATGAATACCGGCTATCAAGGCATGTATCAATTCCTTTTAGCCGTCGATCAAAATCAACAGTTTATTGCCGCCAGTGATAGACGATTCAATACAACGATACCCAATATTCACACTAGCTCATGGCAAACGACACACATTAATGACCAAGCGCTCTATATTCAGACAGGCAATACTGAAAGCCGTGCTTTCTCGCTTGCCGTCAAAATCCCCGATCAATTTAGACAGGGAGGCTTAGGCTATTTACATGCAGCCGTAGAATGGGACAATATCTACCGCATATTAGAATCCCCGCTCCCTTTTTTACAAAATGAGAATAACTCCTACGCACTGCTGGTTGACCAAAACAACACCATTATTGCCGCTTCCCAAGCCCTGCGTAACACTGGACTCTTATTTAGCCAACTTCCAGCAGATTGGAATTTAGCCAAAACTGAACAAGGCATTCAGCAAATTAATCGACCTTTTTTAAACCATCAAGACTGGATGGTTGTTTGGGCAAGCTCAACAGGACATCGTTCTTATAAAGGCCTAGGCTGGAAAGTCATCGTCATGCATCCACTTGATAATGCCTTGGAGCCCGTTTGGCAAATGCGGCATATATTACTTAGTTTTCTTGCTTTCACCACCCTTCTTGCTATCGTGGTTTCGCTTTGGACGGCTCACCGCATAGCCCAACCTATCATCCAATTAGCACGTTTTACTCGTGAATTCATGCTCAATAAAGAAACTCAACCACCGACCATTAAAGCCAGTGGAGAAATTGCTGAATTAAGTAAACAGTTTACGCTCATGATTAGCTCCCTAGAGCAATCACAACAAGATAGAGTACGTATGGCTAAATTTGCGGTTATTGCTGAAATGGCTGCCACTATGGCACATGAAATCCGTACACCGCTAGGTATTTTGCGCTCGTCAGCACAAATGCTCGGTCGAGAAAAAAATTTATCCCCCATTGCTACAGAAATGATTGGCTTTATCAGCAGTGAAACTACGCGCCTTAACCAATTAGTCACCAGCTTGCTTGAATCTTCTTGTCCTCGTGAAACGCACTTTAGTCGGCGTGCCTTTACACCGGTTATTGAACATACTATCGAGCTATTACGCACACAAGCAGAAAGAAAATACATTGTTATCACTTTAGACAATCACTGTACTGATGACCAATTAAACTATGACTGGGATCAAATGCTACAAGTATTTCTTAACCTGATTATGAATGCCATACAACATATGCAAGTAAATGGTCGCATTAACATCAGCACATCCTTAGCTAATAATAAGCTGATTATTCAAGTTGCTGATGATGGCAGCGGTATTAGCGATGCACAAAAAGAAAGTATTTTTGAACCGTTTTACACTAGCCGAAAGGAGGGTATTGGCCTAGGCTTAACGGTTGTACAGCAAATTATTAGTACCCACCAAGGCACGATTAAAATCAGTGATAGTCACTGGGGTGGTGCGTGCTTTACTCTTTCTCTACCGCTGAATAACAAGGATTAACTATGCAGCAAAAGAATATTTTAATTGTCGATGATGAAGCAAAAATGCGCCGCATTTTGGAAATTATGCTGCAACAAATGGAATTTAATGTTTTTCAGGCTGTGGATGGCCTGCAAGCCTTACAAATCAGTCACGACGAACAAGTCGATTTAATTATCACCGACTTACAAATGCCTAACTTAGATGGTTTAGGTTTACTAAAACAATTACGCGCTAATGGCAGTACCGTCCCTGTCATTATGGTGACTGCGCATGGCACAGTAGAAACAGCTGTTGCAGCCATGCAATATGGAGCCAGCGACTATATTTTGCGACCGTTTAAATTAGAGGCCGTAGAAGCAGCCGTACAACGGGCACTTAAACTCGCAAAAGTAGAACAAGAAAACAGTTACTTGCGCGCAGAATTAGATCAAGGCTGGGGGGAATTTATCGGCAATAGTGCCGCTATGAAAAGTGTTTACACCCTCATTCAACAAGTCTCAGCGACAAAAACCAGCGTCTTAATTCAAGGTGAAACAGGCACAGGCAAAGAGTTAGTCGCACGCGCCATTCATCGCGCCTCACCGAGAAGAAATAAATTATTTGTCGCGATTAATTGCGCCGCCATTCCTGCCGACATCCTGGAAAGTGAATTATTTGGCTATCAAAAAGGCGCTTTTACGGGCGCGCATAAAGATAAAGTGGGCAAATTTGAACTTGCGGAAGGCGGCACACTGTTTCTTGATGAAATTACAGAAATGGACTTTAACCTGCAAGCCAAATTATTACGCGTATTACAAGAGCGGCGCTTAGAGCGCTTAGGCAGCAACACCAGCATTGATATAGACATTCGCATTATTGCCGCGTCTAATCGTGATCCACAGCAGGCAATAGCGGCACAAAAACTACGCGAGGATTTATATTATCGACTCAATGTCTTTACCATTGAATTACCTAATTTACGTGCACGAGATCAAGATATTATTATCCTCGCCGAACATTTTCTGCAAAAGCATGCTCAAGAATTTGGCTTTCCCTATTCAGGTATCAGCGCTGATGCACAGCAATTTTTACTGCACTATGTCTGGCCTGGAAATGTACGTGAACTAGAAAATATGATGGAAAGAGCCATTGTACTGAGTAGCGGGCATCTCATTGAAACATCGCATCTGCCGTTTAATATTCAGCAAGAAAAAGCTCCCTTAGCGGCAGTAGACACAGGAACAGAAGAGCCAACTGACCATGCTCAAGACCTCAATGCTCACATCGAACAATTAGAGCGTCGATTAATTAAACGGGCACTAGATCAAACACAGAATAATAAAGTTAAAGCAGCACAACAGCTCAATATTAGCGAGCGTAGCTTATGGTACAAAATTAAAAAATATGCGCTGTCATAAGGGATAGTTTTCAATGTTAACACTAAGATACTTAGCATTACTTTGTTCTTTGGAAGCGATTTCAAATCACGCTATTCGTGGCTAGAAGCGACTCCCACACGAAAATACGACCCCACAAAACCTAGCTATTCGTGGCTAGAAGCCACTCCTACAGGAAAATACGACGCACAAAACCTAGTGCTTATTTTGAAAGTGCTGATATGGAAAAAGAGGGATAATTCGGCCTTAACAAACGCCAAACAATAAAACGGGCTCAATAATTTATAGTAATGAGCCCGAAATGAAGTAAGTCTGAGTAACGCTACTTCAGCCATGTAGATTTAAATTGCTTTGTGTATCTTTTGTACTTCTTCAAAAAGTTCCACTGCTTCAGTCATTAACTCAATTGCTTCTGCGCTATTGCCATCTTTAAAAGCGCGACGTGCTTTATCCATTCTCTGGCTGGCTTTAAAGCGTGTTGGCTCAACTGGTGTACTCTCAATCTTTTTAGACTCTGTCTTAGTTGCTTTAAATAAGGCTAAAACGCTGTCTTCTGATTCATTTGCTTTTAATGCCGCTAAGGTTTGCCCTGAAAGACTGATAGAATTTTCAATTGCCTCTGCCACTTCTGCCATTGATGCTACTTCTGGTACTTCAGCCATTACAGCAGGAACAGCAGCAAACATTGAGATGCTAACAAATAAAGCCAGTATTACTTTTTTCAATAAATCCATTAGGTTGTTACCTTGTGTTTATAGTAGATATGCATAACAAAATGTATATGCATAGTCGAAAGTGTAGCACAAGCAAGCAAAGCAACGGCAGGAAATCGTAAGTATAAATTGACTCAAAGTTTAAACAGAAAAAATAATGGCGGTGTGTACCGCCAATGCAAACTAAAATGAACCTGACTCTCGATTATTTATTGTCTTATTTATTAAAGTCAAAGCAGCACAACAGCTAAATAGACTTAGGAATGAGCACAAAATAACTTCGACAACTAATTTTTTTGTGGGAGCGCAGACGGCTCGTCTGCCTTTCGCAGGCAAGCTGCCTGCGCTCCTAAGATGAAGACATTATTTCATGCACATTCCTTAGGAGTAGCACACAATAACTGCGGATTACTTCGTGTTTCGGAAATCATGACTTTAAGAACAACGAAAACCTAGCCTTATAATTGCTCTGATAATGTCTGATACCGTGCAATTAATCGGGCTGCCAAGGCATTATTCTGTTCAGCAACCGCACTTGCAAATTGCTGTAAGAGTAAACCCATTTTTACCTTGTCTTGCCAATGAGCGTTTTGTTGCGCAAAGAGCAGGTTGTTTCTGTTGATAGCATTTTCATGCAATTTCTCGGCTAAATTCAGTAATGGCTTGCCATTTAAAGAATCAAGTTGTTTTGCCATGCGCTGTCTTTGTAATTCAGGCGCGATAAATTCGATAATCGGATCGTTATCGGTATTTAAAGGGTATTTTGCAAAGCTTTCCCGCTGGGCACTTAACTCCCCCATATAGTGAGCAAACAATGGCACTCGATCTCCGCCCAGTTCAGGTTTTGCTAGCCATATTTCGCCCAATTCCGGACGCAGCGACTGACATTGCTGTTCCGCTAGTAAGCCAATCGAGGAAAGTTCGGCGACATAATCACCCCGCCATAAGGAGACACAAGGGAAAACATCTAATAAGGTTCTAACTATCACGCCAAACTCATATTCGCTCAGTTGATAGCTCGGCAGCCATTGCATAAATAAACCACCATCATTTAGGCGTTGCTGTACGGTAGCAAAATGTTCACGACTATATAAAGCCCCAGCGCCAGCGCTCCAAGGAACAAACAGGTCGCCAATAATAATATCGTAGCGAGATTTTGAAGCCGCCAGGTAATTCCGGCCATCTTCGCCAATAACTCTAGCGCGTGGATCGCTAAATAATCCCTCATTATCCTTGGAAAAATATTTTTGTGCCGCCGTCACTACTTCGGGTAATAGCTCACTAACCAGTAACTGTTTAATATCAAATTGCAGCGTTGAACTCGCAGTAACACCCGTCCCCATACCTAGCGTAAAAACGGTTTTAGGATTAGGGTGTAACAAAACAGGCAATATGCCTTGCAGCCTATCAAAATGATTCATGGCTGTACCACCCAAAATATAGTGATTATTGACGACCAGAGAACGCGCCTCCCCATCACCGAGTACAGCAACGCTAGCTGCACTTCCCTCGGTATAAGACAATAATTCTTGATTATCTGGCCAGGCATGCATTTGCGGTAATGGCGCTAAACCCAGAATAGCTGTTGCAAGCACAGCAAAACTCAAACCAATCCAGCGTTTACTACCACGGGATTTTGCGTGATAGCGCTGTAAATATAATGCTATACAGCATAATAAGATGCAAATGCTTAGCAGGCTATGCCATAAACCAAGCAAACCTAACAAAATGAAGCCGGCCGCAAAGGAGCCAATAATGGCACCAAGGGTATTTAGCGACAGGATTTTTCCGACTAAATTGCCGGGAGCTGTGCTGCGGTGCTCTGCTAATTTGATCAGTAAAGGCAATACACAACCGAGCAGCAATAAGGGTGGAAGCATTACCAATAACAGTAAACCGATCACCTTTGCTTGATACATAAGCCAACCCGCTGTACCACCAAAATATTCCAACCCGCTACTCAGCCAAATAAACAAGAACGTGGACAAAGGCAACATAAGTGCAGCAGTGCTTATCACTGCATATAAGAGCGACTCAGCTTGCCAGCGAGAATGAGCCAAAAGACGATTAACCAGAGCTGATGAAAATCCTAGGGTAAATAAAAAAACCAACAAGATCATAGCGAAAGTTTGTACTGAATTCTGTAGTACTTGAGCAAACATCCTCACCCAAAGTACTTGCAAAGCCAGCGTAAGGACACCGGAAAGAAAGGTTAATCCGCCTAAAGTGGCCACGGGATAAGCAGAAAAATCACGTTGCTTATGTTTATTATTCTGAGACTTAGGGGTAGGGCAAGCGGAAGCTATTTGACTTTTATCGTTTGATGAATCGACATACCAAGCCATTATCCCGACCACTATATTGACCAACATAGCCAATAGATAGCAACCCTGATAACCAAGAGAAGGAGGCAGCAAAAAACCTGCTAACAATACACCCAGCACACCACCCAGTGTATTGGCAGAATAAAGACCCGCGACTTGTTGCCCTAAAGTACCTGTATTTTGCACCACATATTGACTGAGCACAGGTAAAGTACCGCCCATGCAAAATGCCGGCGGCAATAAGATAAGCCAGGCCAAGATAAATTTAACCATCAAACGAAATGCTTGTGAGGCTTCTGCAAGCTCTAATCCAGGATACAAATATTGATACAGACTGAAAATACCCCAAAAACCTAATACACTCAGCGCAATAAGCCATTCAAGGTAGGCGAACACTCTTAACGGTCGTTTTATTTGCGTGACTTTCTCCGCCCAGAATCGACTACCTAAAGCTATACCACTAAAAAAAGCTGTCAGCGTAGTAGCTGCTGCTTGCGCGGTATTGCCAAACAACAAACCTAAGTCATTCATCCATAAGACTTCATACAGTAAAGCAGCACAACCAGAGAAAAATAATAAAACCAGCAATAATCTTTCTTGATTCTTTCTTTTAACCGTTCTCACTTTACTTTTTTGTGGTTTATTCATTGTGCCTTATTTTTCTTAAATTTTAATTTCTATAGCGAATTTTTGAGCTGATTATTGGTGCTGTACAATTTTTGCAGTGATCAAAAATGCCAGTACATAATCTCACTTTCATCCGTCCAGTTTTTTTCTTGAATCGTCTCATCAAAAATTAAACAAACCGAGCCACCTTGAATCTTGCAAACGGTCGATTTAACTTCTTTCTGCACATCCTTCGACGTATAAATTCTTATCATTACACTATCATGACTTACTTCTCCATCTAATATAGTCGATAAACCTGTAGCCACAATAAAACCATTGCTACTTACAGAAATCATACTGCTTTTTCTGGATCAGTGCGTAACATCGGTTAATAAAAAAATATGCACTTTCTAAAAATTTCTATTTTGACATCAAGATACTTAATGCAATATTATAAGGGCTCAAGTTAATTTCACTTCAATGGCGTTCATGTACACTGAAATTTGCTATTAATTTGCCAAAGGGAAACACTTTATTTTTAAGTGTCTTACGCAATATGCTCAGCGCGTGAAAAAGGAACTTCTATATGCTTAATATTCACAATGCCCAGTGCATTGATCATCTAAAATCGACGCCAACGCATGTTGTTAAGTTGTATTTAGCGGGTAAAAACGCTTTATGAACTTATTAAAACTATTCGGCAAAAAAACCTTTCCTCACGGTATTCATCTCGAAGAATACAAAGAAGAAACTAGCGCAAAAGCTACGCGTCGCCTGCCTTTTGCACCCGAGATCATTGTCCCTTTAGCGCAAAATATTGGCAGACCAGCCAAAGCAATTGTTTTTAAAGGTCAGCATGTGACGCGCGGCGAAGTTATTGCCGAAGCTGATGGCTTTATGTCGGTACCTATCCATGCTCCGGTTACCGGCACTATTAAAGCCGTTGATCTGGTTAAAACCGCAGAAGGCGGTAAACAGTTGGCCATTATTATCACGACTTCATTGAATTCTGGTCAACATGTTTTAGCAACAGATAATGTTATTGATTATGAGCAGCTATCTCGTGAAGAGCTGATTAAAGCAGTACAAAACACCGGCATTGTTGGTTTAGGCGGAGCAGCCTTTCCATCGCATGTCAAAATGACCAGCACCGCAGACGTACCGATACACACACTATTAGTCAACGGCTGTGAATGTGAGCCTTTCCTGACCACTGATCACCGTGTCATGTTAGAAAGAATTGAGCAGTTAATTCGTGGCATTCATATCGCCATGAAGTGTCTTGATGCACCGAAAGCCATTATTGGTATAGAAGACAATAAACTCGATGTCTTGCAGGAAATTAAACCGCACTTACCTAGCGATGGCAGCATCACCAATGAAGCCGTGGTCACTAAATATCCGCAGGGTGCGCAAAAAATGCTCGCTTATTCCTTGCTAGGCATTGAAATTCCCTCAGGTGGCCGCTCATCAGCGGTAGGTTTAGCTATTTTTAATGTTGCTACTTTAGCCAAAATTGGCTTGTTAGTACCCGAAAATCAAGGTTATATCGAACGCATTATCACCATTACCGGCGATAACCTGACAAATCCCGGCAATTATTTAGCGCCGATCGGCACGCCACTGCGTTTTTTACTGGATCACGCTGGCTTTATGGGCGGTGAAGCTTCATTGATTTTAGGCGGCCCGATGATGGGCATGCCCGCGCACTCACTTGATGTGCCCATTACTAAAGCGACCGGCGCCGTTCTGGTATTAGATGAGCGACTCACTAAGCATAATGATATATCACCGTGCATAAAGTGCACTCGCTGCTTACAAGCTTGTCCTATTAATTTAAACCCATCCGAGCTGGGCTTGTTAGCGGCTAAACGTCGATATCAAGAAATGGAAGAAACATACCATTTAGATGACTGCTTTGAGTGCGGTTGTTGCAGTTATGTTTGTCCGTCTAATATTCCGCTAGTCCAGTATTTTAGAATTGCTAAAGCATTCAATCGCGAAAGACATTTGCAAGTTGATTAAATCTGATTTACAAGGGGTGAGCTTTTTTATTTATAAGTCAATAAAACAGATTACTCGCTTTCCGGTTAAAATAAGGTATGAACTTAGTGAATCTATTTGGCAAAAAAACCTTTCCTCACGGGATACATCCCGATGAGTACAAGACCGAAACTAACGCTAAACCAACGCGACGACTGCCATTTGCTCCGGAAATAATTGTGCACTTAGCGCAAAATATAGGTAAACCAGCAAAAGCAATTGTTTTTAAAGGTCAGTCTGTTACCCGTGGTGAAATAATTGCTGAAGCGGATGGCTTTATGTCGGTGCCTATCCATGCACCAGTGACTGGCATTATTAAAGAAATTGATATTGCGCCCAACGCCAAAGGCGGCAAAGAACCCGCTATCATTATCACAACTTCCTTAGATTCTGGGCAACAAGTTCCAGAACCTGATAGTTATAACGATTATCAGCAGATGTCACGCGAGGAGTTGATTAAGGCGGTACAAAACATTGGCATGGTTGGTTTAGGTGGGGCAGCATTCCCTACCCATGTCAAAATGAGTGTACCTGCAGATCGCACTATTCATACTGTGCTGATTAATGGCTGTGAATGTGAGCCCTTTCTAACCACTGACCATCGGGTAATGCTGGAAAACATTGACAACTTGTTACTGGGCATTCGTATTGCCATGAAATGCGTTGCCGCACCCAAGGCGATTATTGGTATTGAAGATAATAAATTAAATGTCCTAGCGGCAATAAAACCGCATTTACCGAGTGATGGCAGCATTACTATTGAGGCCGTAGAAACTAAATATCCACAAGGCGCCGAGAAAATGCTCGCCTATTCTTTATTAGGCATAGAAATTCCGTCAGGAGGACTGCCTTCCGAAGTCGGGTTAGCGGTTTTTAATGTTGCTACGCTGGCGGAAATTGGCGCTTTAATCCCCAAAGGCCAAGGTTTAATTGAGCGCGTTATCACCATTACCGGTGATGATTTGGAAAAACCTGGCAATTATTTAACACCGATTGGTACACCCTTACGTTACTTATTAGACTATGCAGGCTTTAAAGGTACAGAAGCAGAATTGATTTTAGGCGGCCCGATGATGGGTATGCCCGCTCGTTCCTTAGATGTACCGATCACTAAAGGCACGGGCGCGGTTTTAGTTTTAGATAAACGCGCCACTAAAAACGATGACATCTTACCCTGTATAAAATGCACCCAATGCTTGCAGGTATGCCCGATTAATTTAAATCCTTCCGAGCTCGGCTTATTGGCAGCCAAACGCCAATATGATGTCATGGAAGAAAAATATCATCTAAACGATTGCTTTGAATGCGGCTGCTGTAGCTATGTTTGTCCATCCAATATTCCACTCGTTCAGTATTTTAGAATTGCAAAAGTATTAAACCGCGAAAGGCATTTACAAAATGGCTAAATCTGATTTCAAAATTGATATCCGTACTTCACCGTATATACGCAAAGCGCCGACTGTTGCGCAAATTATGCGCAATGTCGTCTATGCTTTATTACCGCTAGCCGCCTATTCTGTTTATCAGTTTGGTATCAGCGCCTTAGCCTTATTATTGGCGACCACCTTATCTTGTATGGCGACCGAGCATTTTTTCTGCTGGATGTCCGGTAAAAAATCAACCATTCTTGATGCCAGCGCAGCGGTTAGCGGCTTATTATTAGCCATGACGTTACCCCCTGGCTTTCCATTATGGATGGCCGCAATTGCTGGTTTTACTGCCATCGCCATGGGTAAAACTTTATTTGGCGGACTGGGCTTTAATGTCTTTAATCCTGCTTTAGTTGGTCGTGCTTTTGTGCAAGCCGCCTTTCCTGTATCGATCACCACCTGGACACCAGAACTCGCAGTAAATCGCTTTGTTGAGTTTATCCCTTCGACATTAGCCTTACCGTTTATGAAGCCCGCAGCCACCGCAGAGTGGACAGCTCAAGTGGCCGTTGATGGCTTTAGCGGCGCAACACCACTGGCATTAATGAAATTCCAAGGCATTATGACCGATGCTTATGATTTATTTATTGGCAATGTCGCTGGTTCCGCCGGTGAAACATCGAGCTTATTAATTCTAGTGTGTGGCGCTTATTTGGTATACAAGAATATGCTTGATTGGCGTATTCCTGCTGCGGTTATTTTTGGTACCGTTATTTCAGCTGAACTGTTTTATTTTTTAGACCCGAGTAAATACCCCTCCCCTGCTTTTATGGTATTTTCTGGTGGCCTGATGTTTGCCGCAGTCTTTATGGCCAGCGATATGGTCGCCTCACCCGTAACCCCTTTAGGTATTTTTGTCTTTGGGTTTTTAGTAGGAGCTTTAACGGTCATTATTCGTTTATTTGGTGGCTTAACGGAAGCCGTGATGTACGCGATTTTATTCGGCAATGCCGCGACACCGATTATTGAAACTTATACTCAGCCACGCATTTATGGCGCCCGTAAAAAAGCCAAGGAAAAATCATGAGTACGCCTGAAAATCAAATACCCGAGATGCCATCAAGTACTAAATTAATTAGTACCCTAGCCGTGGTTGCTATGATCTCCGGCTTATTAGTAGTCTTAGTTTATGAATTTACCAAACCCATTATTGCCGAGAATCAACGTCTGGCAACTGAACGCGCCATTTTTAAAGTATTACCTAAAGCGACTAGCCGTTTAACCTTTGTCGTCGAGCAAGATAAACTAACCCTAGCGGACGATAAATCCGCGGGTGAATTAGTTTACGCGGGTTACGACGCAAATAATCAATTAGTTGGTATTGCCTTAAATGCCGCCGCGCAAGGCTATCAAGATACCATTAAACTGCTCTATGGTTATCAAGCAAATAGCGGTTGCATCACTGGTTTTGATGTATTAAAAAGCACAGAAACGCCGGGCTTTGGCACTAAAATAACGACAGATGCCGACTTTTTGGCCAATTTTAAGTGCTTAGATGCGAGCGTAAACGAGCAGCAATCGGCATTAGTGCACACGATCACAGCCGTGCGTAATGGCACTAAGCAGAATGCCTGGGAAATTGATGCAATTTCTGGCTCAACGATTACCTCCAATGCCATTGGCCGGATGCTGGATAAAAGCGGGCAGGCTTTACATCCCGTGATTGCCAAGAATTTGAATTTGTTAGAACAAGCGAAAAGCACACACTAAGAATAAGTAAGGGATTGCTATGTCATCGTTCCCACGCTCCAGCGTGGGAATGCAGGCAGTGACGCTCCAGCGTCACACAACGCAAGAGCGTTGTCGGATGAATTCCCACGCCGGAGCATGGGAACTATAAAACATTGATACAGAGTGTTTCTGTATTCGTTGTCACGCAAAGCGTGAAAACAAGATAATCCATGAGGTGATTTATGACTCAAGCCACAAAAAAAGAAACTCCCTTAACACTCGATGTCTTTACTGCTGGCATCTGGAAAGAAAACCCTGTGTTTGTCATGATGCTGGGGCTTTGCCCCACACTAGCAGTGACCAATTCGGTGCTGAATTCACTGGCTATGGGTATTGCCAGTATTTTTGTACTCGTTTGCTCTAATGCCTTAGTCTCCGCGCTGCGTCATTTCATTCCTAAACAAGTACGTATTACTACCTATATCATTATCATTGCCACTTTTGTGACACTGGTTGATTATATTATTCAGGCCGTTAGCTTAGATTTATACAATAAGCTGGGCGCGTTTATTCAGTTAATCGTGGTCAATTGCTTAATTTTAGGTCGCGCAGAAGCCTACGCATCGAAACATTCGTTTACCAAGTCTGTCGTCAGTGCTTTAGGGATGGGGCTCGGTTTTACTTTAGCTTTAGTCATGCTAGGTAGCGTAAGAGAATTATTAGGTGCGGGGCAATTATTAGGTTATCAGGTCTTTAGCACACAATTCGAGCCCTGGGTGGTGATGATTTTACCGCCAGGTGGATTTATTGTCTTAGGCTCTTGGTTATTATTGATTAATTATCTTGAACAACGCAAAACAGGTCAATTAATTGCTGCTGATAGCGCATCTCAGTGTGCAGTGAAAGCTGAAAGCTTCAGTTAAAGCTCAATTAATCATTGCATGACGACAGAAAAAAGTGACCAAAAATAAAATGAAAAACAAAGAGCTTCTATCTATCATCATTCCTTTTCATAATGAACAAGAAGTGATTATGGAATGCCAATACCGCCTATCTGACGCTGTAAAAAGCTTAGATATGGACGTAGAGATGCTGTATGTCAATGATGGCAGCAAAGATACAACGCTCAATACCTTGCTTACCTTAATGGACAAGGACGCACGCATTAAAATCATTGATTTAAGTCGTAACTTTGGCAAAGAAGTTGCAATGACGGCAGGGCTTGACGCCGCCAAAGGTGATGCGGTCATTGTGATTGATGCTGACTTACAGGATCCGCCTGAACTAATTAGCGAAATGGTGCAAAAGTGGCGTGAAGGTTTTGATGTTGTCTATGCAAAACGCATAGAGCGCAAAGGTGAAAGCTTTGTAAAAAAAGCCACCGCGCACTTATTTTATAAATTGATTAATAAAATAAGTGATTACGATATTCCGGAAAATGTCGGTGATTTTCGCTTAATGAGCCGCCAAGCAGTCGATGCTTTAAACCAAGTGCGTGAACGTAAACGTTTTATGAAAGGTTTATTTGCTTGGATTGGTTTTCCCCAAACAGCCATTGAATATAGCAGAGATCCGCGTTTTGCCGGTGAAACCAACTGGAATTACACAAAACTTTTTAAATTTGCTATTGAAGGGATTTCATCCTTTACTCAAGAACCTTTAAGATTAGCAACTTATGCGGGATTTATGACCGCCTTTGGCGCTTTTATCTTAGGGCTCTATTTTATTATTAAAACATTACTGTTTGGCGAAGCAATACAAGGCTTCCCTACTCTGATCACGGTTATTTTGTTCTTCTCGGGTGTGCAGCTTTTATCTATAGGTATTTTAGGCGAATATATTGGCCATATGTTTATCGAATCTAAGCAAAGACCGCTTTATTTTATTAAAAAAACCTATTCTAAATCAGATGACTAAGGCATTCAGCAAGCTCTCATTAAGTATTATCTTTGTTGCTATTGTCCTGCGTCTATTAGGCATTATCGAATACCCGCTACACGATCCGACTGAAGCCCGTTATGCAGAAATTCCTCGCCTAATCATTGAAACGGGTAACTGGATTATGCCGCCGTTTGATTATGGCGTGCCTTTTTGGGGTAAACCTCCCCTCACTTTTTGGATGACAGCACTTTCATTTGAGCTATTTGGTTACAGTAACTTTGCCGCACGCTTGCCGGTCTTTTTATTGTCTGGCGTGGTCTTATGGCTGACTTATGGCATTGCCAAAGTATTACAAAATACTGAAAAGGCTGCGTTTAGCACGCTTGTTTTATTAAGCACCGCCCTATTTTTTATAGCGAGCGGAGCCGTTATGACCGATATGGCTTTATGCGTGTGCGTCAGCTTATCTATGATTAGTTTTTGGCAGGCACTGCATAATCCTAGTCCACAACAAGCGAAAAAATGGAGTTATTTATTCTTTGTCGGCCTTGGCTTGGGTTTGTTAGTCAAAGGGCCTATTGTCGGCGTACTGGTCTTATTACCGCTGATTGCCTGGATCTGTCTGGAAAGACAATGGCTAGCAGCTTGGCAAAACATACCGTGGTTCAAAGGCTCTGCTTTAATGCTTTTGATTGCAGCTCCTTGGTATATTATGGCCGAAATAGACAGCCCTGGATTTCTTAATTATTTTTTAGTCGGTGAACACTTTAAGCGCTTTGTGGATGCCGGTTGGCATGGTGATTTATATGGTGTCGCACATAAACACCCGCGCGGAAAAATTTGGCTACTTTGGCTATTTGCCAGCTTCCCATGGTCGTTTATTTTCCTAGGCAGCCTACTTTCTTGGCCGTGGCGCAAAAACAAACAAAGCACCTTAAAAACCGTGTGCCAAGGCAGCTGGCATAGCTATGTATTGCTTTGGGCAATCACACCAATGGTGTTTTTTACGCTGTCAGGCAATATCCTGTATACCTATGTTTTGCCCGGCTTGCCTGCCTTTGCCATTATGACCACGGAAATACTTTGTTTACGCTTTGATATTAAGTTAATCAAACAAAGCAAATGGCATTATGCGGGGATTATTATTCCTGTCGTTGGCATACTTTTTATGGCTCTACTATGGATAGCGCCGGAGAAATTAAATTTTGAGAAAAATCAGCAATATTTAGTCGATATTTATAAAAAAACTAAAACTTCTGAAGACAGTCAATTATTTTATGCTGGGGAACGTTTATTCTCGATTGACTTTCATACTCAAGGCAAAGCAAAGCAAATTGATATTCATAGCTCATGGTCTAAAATGACCGATAATGCCACGCAAGATTATTTGATTATGCCCAAATCATGGTTAGCTACTTTATCTAATAAACAACGCGAGCAGTTTTTTGTGCTTGCAGAATACCGTCAATACGCACTGCTCCAAGAATACCCATAAAACCAATGAGCACAGTAAAATCTGATAGATTATTGCACACATTTCTACGCTACTTAGTTTCTGGTGGCCTAGCGACAGGCGTGCATTTTTCTGTGCTCATTGCGCTCATTGAATACCGACTAAGCACGCCGGTACAGGCAACTATGATAGGGGCTGCTTGCGGATTTTTAGTCAATTACCACATTCAATTCCATTGGACGTTTAAAGTGAGCGGCTCACATAAGCGATTTTTCACCCGCTACCTGTTAATTAGCGCGCTAATGTTTGGGCTAAATGCACAGATTTTTTGGCTAGCGACAATGCCTGAACCACTTTTATTACTTGATAACCTGCCTTATCCTAGTCACATACCTCAGCCTAAAAACATTGCTTATTGGTATGCGCAAATTATCGCTACGGGCATTGTTTTTTTCTGTAATTTTTTGACCAACCGTTACTTTACCTTCAAACCCATAAAGCAGGTAAAACCTGTACAATAATGCTACATATCGACATAAGGTGAACCTTCATGAATCCTGAATCCCTCAGTTTTATCTTTCTTAGCGCATTCTTAATTAACAACTTCGTGCTGGCTATGTTTTTAGGCTTATGTCCTTTTGTTGGCGTCTCTGCGAAACGAGATACCGCCTTCAATATGAGCTTAGCAACCACCTTTGTGATGTTTGTTAGTTCAACCTGTTCTTATGGTATCAACCTAGTACTCACCACATTTGATTTAGAGTTTTTACGACTCATCAGTTATATCGCTTTAATTGCCTCATCAGTGCAATTAGTTGAAATGGTATTAAAGAAATTTAGCCCGGCCTTATTTCGAGCCTTAGGTATTTTTTTACCCCTCATTACCACAAATTGCGCAATCTTAGGTGTCGCACTATTTCAAACGGCGCGTGAATATGATTTTTTACAATCTGTATCGTTTAGTTTGGGTGCTGGCGCGGGATTTGGCCTAGCGATTGTCTTAATGGCTGGCCTGAGAGAAAAGCTAGAACTCTCTAACTTACCGAATATCACTCAAGCTGCCGCTTTAAGTATGATGTTGGCAGGCATTTTATCACTGACTTTTATGGGCTTTGCCGGTCTTGGAGGAGCAAATGCTTAATTTTCTCATTGCAATGGGCGTCATTTTTGGACTAATGATGGGCTGGATATTCGTACAACAAGCCGCTAGGAAGTATGCTGCCAAGCATCCTGAATTTGGTGCTGCCAAAGAAGAAGGTTTGGGTTGTGGTAAAAACTGTGGATGTAAAGGCGGGCTGTGCGAAAAGTAAGGCTGTAAAGCGGTCTGAAAAGCCCGCTTATCCCGCTTTACTTAGGGCTTAAAACGTATATATTGCCGATATGGCGAGCCATGCTTCCAAGTGAAAGCCTCAGTATAATAATGCATCAAAGAAAAATAGCCAATCAAGCCTAAAGTAATTGCTTTTCTGATTTCCATACCCAAGAAAAACTGAGTAATTGCGTTAAACCACTGATCGCCATACACCTGTAAAACATAGGTCAAAGCAAAAGAAATTAAAGGCAGAACGATAAAAACATTAATTTTTACCTTCTTCGCCCAGCGATAGATAAAATTCTGCGGGTTTTCTCCATGCTTATTCACATCGTGGGTCACATAAAAAATATAAGCCGTAGCATCGTGTACTAGACGCGGAATTAAAATTGCCAGAAAGTAATATTCTTGTACGTAGAAGTAAAAACTACTGATAATCAATAAGGAATTAGCCCAGATAAAAGCGAGACCAAAGCGTGTCTGCACATAACGCTGGCATAAAATAGTACTAAAAAACAAAGAGACAACCAAGCTCGCAGCAAGCTGTTTAACCCATTCGGCATATTGCGGCGTTAAAGTATCTTTGAGAAAAATACCGATATACACGCTAATACCAGCGGCAACACTCAACCACAACAGCAAATAAAACGCCCAACTGGGTAATTGATAAATCGCCCGTCCGACGCCATGCTGCTGCTTTAAGACATGATAAACCGTCCATGAAGCGACCAGAATATACAGTACATAATATGAAACTAACTGGCTAGCTATAGCAAAAAACACCATGATAGCGAAAGTCATCATGATGATTTTCTTTTGATAAAACTGAAAATATTCTTTATTGCTAGTCATTAGCAGGGTACTGGCAAGAATATGTGGCGTACCAAATAACACCTGAAATAATAGAAAGTGACTGGGGCTGCTGGGTAAATAGTGCAATAAAGTGCCATTTAACGCAAAAGTATCGGTTAACTGCGCTAGAAAACACAGCGGAATAATCGCATATAAGGCCAAAAGCAGCTTAAAAGAAACAGCAAGCGGCGTTTTCGTTTGAGAATGAATGCTAGTCATGAAGAGCTTAATTATTATTGTTATTGTCCAGTGCTAACGGTACACTGTTTTACCCTAACATTTCAAGCCCTAGCACTATGTCATTTAGCCTACACCCCACACTAGAAAAAGATTGTATCGAGCTTGGTCGCTTAGCATTGTGTCGCGTATTATTGATGAATGATAGTCAATTCCCTTGGCTAATACTGGTTCCAGAACGAGAAAATATCAAAGAAATACATCAACTTTCTAGCGATGATCAGCAATTATTAATGCACGAATCGTGTTATGTAGCAGAAAATTTGGCTGAATATTATCAGGCAGACAAAATGAATGTCGCCGCACTAGGCAATATGGTGCCTCAATTACATATTCATCATGTGGTGAGATACCAAAAAGATAAGGCTTGGCCTACGCCCATCTGGGGAAAGTTTGATGCCCTACCCTACTCTGAGCAAGACCTGGAAATGACAGTAAGTCACTTGAGAGAGCTGCTTTTTACTTAGAAAAATCATCATTCCCAGAGTACTTTTTTGAGAACCCATTATTTTGACTTAATAGATTCTTACTAAACAACAACGAGGAATGACGAGGTCTTATCAGTCCAATGTGAGCAATTCACGCGACATGGAGCAATAAACTAAAGCAAGCAACCTAAGCCGCTTTGTTCATATTAATTTCCATTCTTTTTATCTCATCAGCGCCATTAACTAAAATATCGTGATCTTCTTGTA
>JAIPFI010000032.1 GCA_021736705.1 Methylococcaceae bacterium
TTGCTTTTTAAATAGTATCGGAGTTGTAGCGCCTATGAGTCATTTGTCCAAGAAAATCATGCTAGTGTCCGGGGAGTCTTCTGGCGACCAACACGCAGCAAATTTATTTCTTGAGCTAAAAAAACGCTGCTCTGATATTCATGGTATCGGCATGGGTGCTAAGAAAATGGCCGCAGCTGGTATAGACATACATTATGACTCATCAACCTTGGGTGTTATCGGTGTGGTCGAGGTGATTAAGCGCTATGCTGAAATCAATCGTGCATTACAGGCCATGCAGCAGTTATTACTTGAGCAACGCCCTGATTTGTTGATCTGTGTAGATTATAAGGAATTTAATTTTAAGCTGGCCACTTTCGCCAAGAAAAATGGCATTTAAGTCTTGTTTTATGTCAGTCCTCAGATTTGGGCGTGGCGGCCGGGACGGGTGGTTAAATACGGCAAAGTCATTGATATGATGGCGGTTATTTTTCCTTTTGAAGTGCCTTTTTATGAAAAAGAAAATGTGCCGGTGCGTTATGTCGGCCATCCTTCTGTCGATAAAGTACACGCCAAACGGAGTAAGGAAGCTGATTTTCAAGAATTTGCTTTGGCTATGGATCAGCCAGTGATTGGAATTTTACCGGGCAGTCGTACCGATGAAATTAATCGTATGTTGCCGATTATGCTGCAAGCGGCCGAGGAAATACAAAAAGCGATACCGGGCGTGCAGTTTGTTTTACCACAAGCGGATTCAGTGAGTGATGAATTATTGCAAGCCTCTTTTCAGCATTCTAGTGTACAAGTGAAAACCATTAAAAATCAGTTCTATGATACGGTACAGTGCTGCGATGCAGTGATGACGGTATCAGGAACAGCAACTCTGGAAATTGCGCTATTAACGGTGCCGATGTTGGTTGCTTATAAACTGTCTGCGATTACCTATTTATTGGCTAAAATCTTAGTCGATACTGAGTTTATTGGTTTGCCTAACATTGTTGCGGGCAAGTCCGTTGTGCAAGAGTTTATTCAACATGAAGCGACACCCCAAAACTTAGCTACAGAAATTTTACATATTTTGCGTGATAAAGACTATGCGGAGTCGATACGCGCAGGATTAAGAACTGTGCAAGTTGAAATAGGTGCGGGCGGTGGATCAGAGAATATGGCTGAGTTAGTGTTGGAGATGTTGCAAGAAAAATAATACCTCAGGCACAAAAAAGCCCAGCAGAACTGGGCTTTTTTATTGTACTAGATGATTAATTAATCATCGCCACCAAAGACACCTAATAACTGTAATAAGCTTAGGAATAAGTTATAGATAGAAACGTATAAAGAAATCGTCGCTAGAATATAGTTCGTTTCGCCGCCATGAATGATTTCGCTAGTTTGATACAAGATCATACCTGACATTAACAAAATGAACATGGCAGAAACAGCTAACGACATCGCAGGGATAGCAAAAACCATGGCACCAATTCCTGCTAGGAAGGCGACTAAAATACCGACCATTAGGAAACCACCTAAAAAGCTGAAATCTTTGCGAGTCGTTAAAGCATAAGCAGATAAGCCGATAAAAATAACACCTGTACCGCCTAATGCGGTCATAACTAACTCAGAGCCATTGCTGAAATTAGTTAAGTACATGCTAATGATGGGGCCTAAAGTTAAGCCCATAAAGCCTGTTAGTGCGAAAATAAACACTAAACCTAAAGCGCTGTTGCTAAATTTTGTAGTAGCAAAAAGTAGCCCGAAATAACCAACCATTGTGACAATCATACCTAAAGGCGGCATATTGAACATCATTGCTAAGCCTGCTGTTAAGGCACTGAAAAGCAGTGTCATTGAAAGCAGCATGTAAGTGTTTCTTAAAACTCTATTGGTTGCCAGTGTACTTTCGCTGGCTGGTGTAGCTGCAACATTTAATCTCATTATGGTTAACCTATATTAATGAACGAAAAACAAGCTTAATCTTACAAGAATTTTGTTAGATAAGAAAATATTTTCAATAGCTTGTATCCGTAATCATTCTCTTGGCGTCGAGTGACATGCTTAATTTCTTTCTGTTGAAGGTTAAAACAGGGATAATAACCGTTAGTGTTTACCGATTTTTATGGAGATTTTTATGATCAAATCGTTGCGTTTATTTATTTTGACTCTGGTTGCCTTATCGCTGACCGCCTGCTCAAGTATGTATTACAGTGGCTTAGACAAAATCGGTATCCCCAAGCGTGAAATAATGGTGCATCGCGTGGCAAAAGCTCGCGATACTCAGCAAGATGCTAAAGAACAATTTAAAACCACGCTAGAGCAGTTTAGTGCGGTAACGCAGTTTAAAGGTGGCGATTTAGAAGCGATCTATAAAAAATTAAATAGTGAATATGAAGCGAGCAAGAGCGAAGCCGCTAAAGTTAGTAAACGAATTGCTGATATCGAGGATGTCTCAGAAGCTTTATTTACTGAATGGGCAGAAGAAGCAGATCAATTTAGCACAGCTTCATTACGTCGCAATAGTTTGCAGAAATTGGCTGCGACTAAACAGCAATACAGCAAATTGATCAGCGCGATGCATCGTGCAGAAGCAAAAATGGAGCCTGTTCTCGCTATTTTTAAGGATCAAGTGTTGATTCTTAAGCATAGTCTTAATGCACAAGCGATTGCCTCACTAAAAAATGATCTGGCCAGTGTTGAAACAGATGTCAATACCTTGATTAAGGCAATGAATGAATCAATAAGTGAAGCAGATGATTTCATTAAAACAATAGAAAAGAATTAGATATTTTATGCTTATCGTACAATGGCAGAGAACTAATAATTAAAGGGGACAAAAATGACAACAAAATCTATATTAGCACTAACTGTTTTCAGCCTATTAGCTGTGACATCTGCTGGTTGCACGGCTCAACAAGCCGGTACTAACACTGTTGATCAAGGCTTGAGTGCCACACAAAGTGTATTAAATACAACTCAGTCAGCTATTAATACTGCACAAGCGGCTAAAAGCACAGGTCTTGCTGGCCTACTTACACAACAATTAGGTGTAAGTTCTGCGCAGGCAGTGGGTGGGGCGGGCGCATTATTTCAAGTCGCTCAATCTAAAATGTCAGCGGGTGATTTTCAACAGTTGACTCAATCAGTACCAGAAGTGAATAGTTTAATGAGTAGTGTTACTCAGCCTAAAACTAGCGGATGGTCTCAAATGGCTGCAGGTGCCTCGGCGTTAATGGGTGATAAAAGTAATACTTTAGGTACCGCTGTAAATCTAGTGAGTACTTTTCAAGAGTTAGGTTTGTCGGGTGATATGGTGAGTCAGTTTGTGCCGCTTATCACGGACTATGTTTCTAAAAATGCAACGCCTTACGTGACTAACGCGCTAACGTCTGCTTTAACTGGGCTGTGAATTGAGTTGCTCCTACAACAAGAAGTAGTCTCAAGTTATTTAATAACAGCGTAAAAGTTGACTAATTCTTTGGTATTAGCCTATTATCAAAAAACTATAATTCTCTACTGACAATAATAAAAATATGAATAATAGCCTGAAAAACATTATTAAATTTTCTAATCAGCAAGTACATGCTGTTTTTTCTATTTTGCTTTTAAGTATTTTAATGACCACACCAGCGAATGCTCATAGGGGGGCAAAAGGGCAGGGTGATGCCTGTCGGATTGCTGTGGGTACTGAAGTTGTGCATTTTTCAGCGTATACACCTACTTTTACCAAAGGTGATAGTTATTGCGAAGCAATTCCTAATCTGGGTTTAACGCATATAGTCATTGATTATGAAGGCAAGAAATTACGTGATTCGACGGTTGAGTTTGAAATTACTAAAGAGCCGGAAGGTACGCGTGTTTTTTATCAAAAACCTGAGAAAATAAAAAAAGGTTCAATGGATGCTAAAGTCGATTTTACTGATTTCGGTGCGGGCGAATACTTAACCCATGTCACTATCGTTGATCAAGGTGAGAAACTAGATTCTCATTTACCTTTTACTGTAGGCATAGCGATTGAAGAAGATAACATTCCTTATAAATTGATCATTCCAATTGTTTTAGTGCTTATTAGTTTGATTGCGATGAATATCGTGGTTAATAAAAAAACAAAGCAAGCCAATGCGACTGATACAACTCATTAATAGTGCAGCATTTCGTGTCAGTATTGTTTTTTGTCCGCTGAGCAAGTTATTGGCATGGCGTTAATAAGTCAGCTCTTTCCCGCGAGAGCAGATTTTGTTAATGTTTCTGTGCAACTCTTTTAAACGCGACTTCAATAAGCTGAGCTTTTCTTATAGAATTTACCTTAATTAAGTTATTCTATATAACTTAAAAAGTACATCATATAATAATCAATTAAATCCTGAAAATAGCTGCTATACCATTGCTAAATTCACAACGTTAAATTCTCCGATGGAAATTATTCAACTTATTAGCTCCCCCATTTTAATAGCTTTTGTCATAGGCCTTTTTAGTAGCTTGCACTGCGTTTCTATGTGCGGCTCTATTATTGGCACTTTATCATTCAGCCTGAAACCTGAAGTTCGTAGCAATAAAACTAAAATGGCGACTTTTATTTTTAGTTATAATTTAGGCCGTATTTTCAGTTATATGTTGGCAGGTCTTGCAATAGGTCTAATCGAATCTATTGTAACGATGCCTTTAGGGGAAGCACATGGGCATCAAGCTTTAAAACTTATTTCTGCGCTTATTATTACGGGTGCTGGCTTTTATATCGCAGGCTGGTTTCCCAGCTTTGCTTATATAGAAAAAACTGGTTCGCGTTTTTGGAAAACCATAGAGCCTTATGGCAGAAAACTCATTCCTGTCGCCACATTAAAGCAAGCTTTTTTATTTGGTATGGTCTGGGGTTGGATTCCTTGCGGCTTGGTTTATACCGCATTGGCTTTAGCGGCAACTTCGGGCGATATTGTTACCAGTGGACTAGCCATGCTTGCATTTGGCTTAGGCACCTTACCCGCAGTCATAGGAACCGGCCTAGTCAGTTCATTTATCAGTCGCATATCTAGTTTGCGTACGACCAAACAAATCATTGGCATGTTACTGGTTTTAGTTGCGATTATTAGCTTATGAGTTATTTTAAGTCGATCATAAGCCACACGCCTGTATTCGATAATGTATTACGTAGCGCGCGCATGATTGCTGCTACTGATGTGACTGTATTAATTAAAGGTGAAACAGGAACGGGTAAAGAAGTGCTCGCTCAGGCCATACAAAAAGACAGTCATCGAGCAGATAAGCCTTTTATTACTTTGAATTGCGCTGCACTTCCTGAATCGCTTATAGAATCAGAGTTATTTGGTCATAGAAAGGGAGCTTTTACAGGCGCAATTGCTAATAAAATAGGTCTTTTCCAAGCAGCTGATGGAGGTACTTTATTTCTTGATGAAGTTAACTCTTTACCTCTTTCTATTCAAGCCAAGTTATTGCGCTTTTTAGAGAATGGTGAATGTTTAGCGGTTGGTGATACAACAACGTATAAAGTCGATGTGCGCATTATTTCAGCAACCAATGCTGATTTACAAAAACAAATTGCTGAGGGAAATTTTAGGGAAGATTTGTATTTTCGACTCAATGTGATTCCATTAGAAATCCCTTCGCTCAAAGAAAGAGTTGAAGATATAGAGCATTTAATCAAACATTTTCAAGATCACTTTTCTAAAACGCACGATCGAGTCGCGCCAAAATTTAGCAAGCAAGCACTTAAAATACTACAAAACTATAAATGGCCTGGAAATATTAGAGAGTTACGTAATTTATGCGAGCGTACATCCATTCTATTATCCGGACAGACAATCAATGCGGAAAATTTCCCGCATGACTTTTTTTCTATTAAAACTTCACTAGATACAGGTAACTCTGATTTTTCTTTGCCTGAAGCCGGAATTAATCTGGATAAACTAGAGGCTGACCTTATTCATCAGGCCTTAGAAAGAACTAATGGCAATAGAGCTAAATCAGCTAGATTACTTGGATTGTCACGAGATACTTTGCTGTATCGTATCCAAAAACATGGCATCGCTAATCATTAGAGAGCTCCTTTAATCAACACCCTCGTTCAAGTTACGTCTCATTCTTAAGGAATGAGCGCAAAATAACTTCGACAACTAATTTTTTTGTGGGAGCGCAGACGGCTCGTCTGCCTTTCGCAGGCAAGCTGCCTGCGCTCCTAAGATGAAGACATTATTTCATGCACATTCCTAAGCTGTGTTCGAGCGAATGAGACATGACATCATTAGTGGGGGATTTGTTTAAGCAATCCCCCCGTTTTTTAACCTTAGTTATACTTGTAGAACCTGGCTTCAGTCCGCTTTAAGTGGGGAGTCTGAATTTTGATGCCTAACGTGTGTTCCGCCTTAAAATGGAAATCCTCATGCCTTAACAAGACTTAAACTGTGCGATTTTTTTGTGTAGAGTTAAAGAATTTTTGATTGCTGCCAGCCTATGATCACTCTGTTTAAAAAAGTCGAAACGTGCATGATGAGTCTTCTGCATCTTAATGTATGCGCTTATTTGTTGCTCTGCTTTAAACCAGTCTAATTGATCAAAGCCAGGTGAAAAACCACGTTTCTCAGCAAAATAGTACGCTGCTTCGGCGACCATTCTGTTGAACGTTTCTGGACTCAGTGTTTTACTTGAGTCACCCATTAATCCGGATATATCAGATAACAATCCAAATGTTACTAACTCATAAAAGTTTAACGTTGGAACATTAATTAATCCAATCTCTGTTGGTGTTGATTCATGCAATGTTTTAAACAGTCTATCCCATAGAGAAAAAACAGCGCCATAGTTACTATCATGCTCTTTACGTAGCGATGAATGATGAACTCGATGCAATGAGGGAATAATAAAAAAAAATTTTAACCATTTTTCACCTCGAATGGGCAGATTCAAATGATGGAACATCACAAACAGTGTGGATATTCCTTCGCAGATTGCAACTATCGAGGTTTCGATGCCAGTAATCAGAATAAACAGGGCTTTGACCAATGTGTTCAGGATTATTTCCATAAAGTGTATACGAAAAGCCGTTGTGCAATTCATTGATTTGTCGCAGTGATGAACTTTATGAAATCGCCATAAGCAATCAAATGTATGGTTCGCTTTGTGCCATAGGTAAAGCGTTATATCAAATAAGATAAAAGTAAACAAAAGCTGAGTTTGTTGACTATAAGCACTTAACAATCCATTGGATTGATACTTTTCAGCTAATACTAATAAAGCTGAAATAGATAGTACTGATAAAATTAAACTATTAAACATAAAAGTAGCAATGTTTGTTAGGTAGGATTGGATCATTACAGCCTTGGATTCAATGCAAGCGACCGAAATTATTTCTACAAGCATTAAAGTAACAAGGCTCAAGGCAATGATTGTTGATATATCAATGCCACTTAGAAAATTTAACCAATGCTGATATATGATAAGCATTGGTGTTAGCGTAGATAATAGATCATTTAACATATTGATGTCCGCCTAAGATAGTAAATAGTTGAATGAATAAGATGAAAGCTATAAACAGATTAAGTTAAAAATAATTCCAAATTTCTGAGCTAAAATTACCGGCTTCCATTTTAAGGCGGGACAAATAATTAGGCGTGCAATAGCTTTAGGCGCGGTGAAAGTATTCAATAATTTTTCTGAAAATACAATTTTTTAGGTTGAGGTGAGTTTGCGAACCCCAACAATCAACTTATATGGCGATCATTGTTGGGCTTCGTTCCTCAGCCCAACCGACAAAAAATACTTTCACCGTTTCTTTAGCTATTGCACTCCGGCCTCATATTTTGAAGCACCCTGTCCTGCCTTAAATTTATAGTCAAATTACCCACTAATTTGTTCGGGTAGGATAAGCGTTACAAGGCTATTTTTTTGCGAATTGTTTAATTGATATAGATTAATGCTGGGGTTTGAGTCGCAATGCAAAGTAACGATAACGCTTCAATTGAGTTGATAATGACTAGAGCAGTCATGCTACGCAAAACTCACTAAGCACTAGCCCGCATTCTGTTAAAGCATACAAAATTGGATATAAGCATGCAATACGTACGAATACCTATGTGTACTCTGTAGCTGTTTTAAGTATATGTGGCTGAAAATTAATTAGTAAGACGCCACTGTTTTTTCTGTAAGGCTGGCTTCCAACCAGGAGCATCACTACTTAAAGTATAAGGTCATTCGAAGTTATGTAATGGCTATTCCTTGGCATGATGCAAACTGAGAATATCATTTTTACCAAGATAACTTTTAGTCTTTTCTGCCTGCGCATAATAAAAATTCACAGCGATGACGGTTACCGTAGAAGCAAATACAAAAGCACCATACTTAATAATAACAATAGCCCACTCACGCCTTTCCAAAACATCAATGGATTACGCTCCATCAACGGCATATTGTCCGCCTCGCTTAAAAAACTAGCGTTAGGATTGTTCAAGTCATATAAAAATTCAGATAACTCATCATAACGCCCCTGCGGATAAATCGACGTGGCTTTTTTTAAAGCACCATCAATCCATACGGGAACCATGGTATTTTTATGAAAACTAGGCACATAGGTCAACTTTGCCAAGTTCAATTTATTCGGTTTTTCTGGCATATCAGCGCCAAAAGGCAAGGCGCCATTCATCATTTCATAAGTGATTACGCCTAAGGAAAATAAATCTGATTTGATCGTGCCGCGTTGACCTAAATGATATTCGGGAGCAGCATAATTAAGCGTACCTAGAATATTTTCATCCCCTCTTTCTAATGGTGTCATTTCTGCAATACCCGCTATTTTTACCGAGCCAAAATCAATGATTTTTATCCTGCCTGCACTATCAATCATGATATTTTCAGGTTTTAAATCCTGATGTAACATTTCCATACGATGAAACGCGCGCAAGCCTTTGGCAACTTGCTCAATAATCTGCCGTACTTCTTTTATATAAGGTTTAGGGTGTTTGTTAATCCACTCTCTTAAAGTATCACCCTCGATAAATTCAGTGACATAGTAAATACAGGATTTAACTCTATCGGTATCTAAAACTTGCAGGACATTATCATGCTTAATGCGCTTTCCCGCCCATTCTTCATGTAAAAAGTGCTCGATATAATGCGTGTCATCTTCATATAAAACAGACGGTGTTTTTAAAATAACCTGCGTTCGATTTATCGTATCAAAAGCACGATAAATCTGAGTGCGCTTACTCGCATGTAATTCAGCTTCTATTTTATAGCCATCTAACACTTGGCCAACGTCTAAAGGCGGCGGAAAAGGTAAATTAGCATGTTGTCGTAAGACTTCATCTTCTTTGGCTAAAGGAATTTCTTCAACGCGTAACAGCTGGCAACTTAAGTTATCATCGCTGTTATTGTCACTCGCTTGTTGGACAATAGCCTGAGCAAGTTGTGTTAAATCAGCACCGGATTGCAATAATTTTTTAAGCGTTTTCTCGCTCATAAAATCGTGTACACCATCGGTACTCATAAAAAACAGATCGCCTTTTTCTAATGGGAATGCCTTATAATCGACTTCTAAATGAGGCTCGATGCCCATGGCGCGATTGAGATAACTTTTATTATCTGAAACCCAGACACGATGATCTCGGGTCATTTGCTCCAAATTACCCTGACGCAAACGGTAAATACGTGAATCACCCATATGAAATAAATGCGCGGTCGTTGATTTCAGCACCAAAATACTTAAGGTGCTGACTAGACCTTTGGTTGATTGATAACGCTGTTGCCCCTGACTATAAAGCCAAGAGTTAGTCGCGGATAAGATTTTTTGCCCCGCTTGTTTAACTGACCAAGAATCAGGCGTACTGTAATAATCACTCAAAAAACCTGCAACACAACACTGACTTGCCTCATGCCCTGCTTCACTACCACTCATACCATCGGCAATAGCCAGCGCAATACCTTTATGCGTTAATTGGCCTCCTTCAGGTATTAAAGCACCTAAGAAATCTTCATTTCTCGCTTTAATGCCTTTGTCGCTATAAGAGCCGAGGGTTATTTTGAGTGTTTGTGTTGTCATGATTTTTTCTTGAATTAAGAAATATAGGCATCTTTCATATTGCACCTAAAGTAGCTTGCACTTTTCTATTTGTGACGTGCTGGGAGCGCGGGCAGCTTGCCCGCTTTGCTTAACCATACGCAGGCGAGCCGCCTGCGCTCCTAAGATGAAAAATTATTTTAGGTAAGATCCTAAGCCAATTCAATCATTTCCACGGAACCATCTTCCTGAACTTCAACCATATGTCCTTTAGGTTCTTCAATAAACTGTACCGTCACTAAGACGATCAAAGCACCACCGGCAATCACGGTAAAAAACACCGAAGGCGCGACAAACGATAGCACTGTTAAAAATAACACTGCACCGACATTACCATAAGCACCCACCATACCGGCAATTTGTCCGGTCATACGGCGTTTAATTAAAGGTACCATAGCAAACACCGCGCCTTCTCCCGCTTGTACAAAAAATGAGCAAACCATGGTTAAAATAATCACCGCATAAAGCGGCCAATCTGAAGTAATCAACGATAAACAATAATAACCAATCGCCAGACCAACAATAAAAATAGATAAAGATAATTTACGGCCAAATTTATCACTAATCCAACCACCGCCCGGACGTGCAATTAAATTCATAAATGCAAAACCTGAAGCAGAAAGCCCCGCTTGCACCATAGTGATGCCTTGAGAATCATGAAACGTATCATAGAAAAACATCGGCAACATCGAAACAACGGCCAATTCAGAACCAAAAGTAATCAGGTAAGCCAAATCTAAAATAGCCACTTGCTTAAATTTATATTTATGAATTTCATCAATGGGCTGCATTAAATGCTCTTCATTAACATGCACGATTTTATACACGTTATAAAAGAATAAAGTCCAAATACCGATATAAATTAATAAAGCTGCAAACTCTGTTAATAAGCTAACGCCAGCAGGAGATAGCTTCCAGGTTAATAAAGTTAAAGTCGCATATAAAGGAATCGTCATTAAGATATAAAAGAATAAATCCCAGATGCTGGTCACTTCCATTGCGCCTGCTTTTTTCGGTTTAAAATAGGTGGAGCCTTTAGGCGTATCCGTGACACTAAAGAAATAAATCACCGAATAAACTAAGGCGATCACACCGGTTAGCGCAATCGCATAACGCCAGCCTTCTGGCCCGCCAAACATCAAGGCTAAAGTAGGCAATGTCATCGCCGCTGCCGCAGAACCAAAGTTACCCCAACCGCCATAAATACCTTCAGCAATACCCACTTGTTTTGCCGGAAACCACTCGCCAACCATACGAATACCAATCACAAAGCCAGCCCCGATAAAGCCAGATAAAAATCGAGCTAATGCGAGTTGCTCAAAGCTTTGTGCAAAAGCGAACATAAAGGTCGGCACACTACCTAAGGCCAATAAAATAGAATAAGTACGTTTAGGGCCAAACTTGTCTACCAAAATACCGATTACAATTCTGGCAGGAATCGTCAGCGCAACATTTAAAATTAAGATAGTTTTAATTTCCGCTTTACTCATACCTAGGGTTTCTGCAATCACTAGCATTAGTGGTGCGTGACTAAACCAGACCACAAAGGTGATAAAAAAAGCCACCCATGTGGTATGTAAAATTTTCATTTTTCCTGAAAATGAAAAAAAGTTTAATGCTTGTGTGCTCATACGTTCATCCAATAAAGTTCAATTCTAATCAACATAGAGCACTAACTATGCCACGAGTCATATTCGTTTGATTAATAACAAATACATTAGGAAACACCCACTAAAAAAAGAGCTGTCGCTCTATTTTGGTGCGCAATTTTCCATAATAAATCATGACCAGCATCATCTAAGTGCGAGCTAACAGTTATCTTGAGTAAATTATAAAAAAATAAATACAAAACAATGACTTAAATTATGGCACGATCCATGCTTATGCGTTATAAGACTTTAGGCATTACAAGAGACTAAGTATGAGTACAAAACCAACTTTAGTGGTTATAGGTAACGGAATGGTCGGGCATCATTTCCTGGAAAACCTAATTGCCAGTGATATAAAAGATCATTACCACCTTGTTACTTTCTGTGAAGAGCAGCGGCCGGCTTATGATCGAGTTCATCTGAGCGAATTCTTCTCCGGTAAATCGGCAGAAGACTTATCTATGGTCAGCGAAGGATTTTTTGCCAATAACAATATAACCCTTCATCTCGGTGATAAAGCCGTTGCGATTGATACGGAAAATAAATGGGTTAGCTCGGAAAAAGGGCTTGCTATTAGTTATGATAAATTAGTATTAGCCACTGGCTCTTATCCTTTTGTACCACCCGTTCCGGGGCATGACCGAAAAAATTGCTTTGTTTATCGTACGATTGAAGACCTCGAGGCCATGAATAATGCGGCTAAAACTGCGCAAGTCGGTGCTGTGATCGGTGGTGGATTGTTAGGCTTAGAAGCAGCTAAAGCTTTACAGGATTTAAAGCTGAAAACCCATGTCGTGCAATTCTCACCGCGCTTGATGGCGGCACAACTTGATGATGGTGGTGCGCAAATGCTAGCGGATAAAATTGAAGCCTTAGGCGTATCGGTTTTAACCAGCAAAAACACCACGCAAATTGTCGATGGCACAGAATGCCTGCATAAAATGATCTTTGCTGATGGCACTGAATTAGAAACGGATATGATTTTATTTTCCGCCGGTATTCGCCCGCGGGATGATATTGCTCGGGCAAGTGGTATCGCTGTTGGTTCGCGTGGCGGCATTATCATTGATAATCAATGCAAAACTTCAGCACCTGATGTGTATGCGATTGGTGAATGTGCCGTCTGGAATGAACAAACTTTCGGTTTAGTCGCGCCCGGTTATAGTATGGCGCGTACCGTTGTTGCAGATTTAGCTGGCAAGGACGCTAGCTTTACGGGTGCAGATATGAGTACCAAATTAAAGCTCAATGGCGTCGATGTCGCCAGTATTGGTGATCCTCATGCGAGTACGCCTGGTTCATTGGTTTATACCTATCAAAACGGGGCTGAAGAAATTTATAAACGCATCGTCGTCAGTGCAGATAAAAAGAAATTACTCGGCGCGGTACTGGTTGGTGATGCTTCAGGTTATGGTACTTTATTGCAATACTGTTTAAATGGCATTGATTTGCCTGCCAATCCAGACAGTTTGATTTTGCCTTCACGCTCAGATGAGTCGGTCGGTTTAGGGCCAGATGCACTGCCCGCGAATGCACAAATTTGTTCGTGTTTTGATGTTACTAAAGGCCAGATCTGTACGGCGATTGAAAGTGGCTGCCATACCATGGGTGCATTAAAAGACAGCACTAAAGCGGCCACGGGTTGTGGTGGTTGTAGTGCATTATTAAAGTCAGTCTTAGATTGTGAGTTAGATAAAGCAGGATTTGAAGTCAATACCGATCTTTGTGAGCATTTCGCCTATACCCGTCAGGATTTATACAACCTGATTATGGTTAATGAAATCAAAACTTTTGATGAGTTATTAAAACAGCAAGGCAAAGGCCGAGGCTGTGAAGTTTGCCGTCAAGCAGTCGGCTCTATTCTCGCCTCCTACTGGAATGACTATATTCTAAAAACCGAGCATCTTAGCTTACAAGATACCAATGATACCTTTTTAGCGAATATGCAAAAAGACGGTACGTATTCAGTTGTGCCACGCATGACAGGCGGCGAAGTCACGCCAGATGGTTTAATCGCCATTGGTCAGATTGCTAAAAAATATAAGCTGTACACTAAAGTCACTGGTGGTCAGCGTGTCGATTTATTTGGCGCGCGGGTTGATCAACTGCCGTTAATCTGGCAAGAGCTCATTGATGCTGGATTTGAATCCGGTCATGCCTATGGTAAATCGTTAAGAACTGTTAAATCCTGTGTCGGTAGTACTTGGTGTCGTTTTGGTGTTGATGACAGTGTCGGTTTAGCCGTCGAATTGGAAAATCGCTATAAAGGTTTACGCTCTCCACATAAAATTAAATTCGCGGTATCAGGCTGTACGCGAGAATGTGCTGAAGCACAAAGTAAAGATATAGGCATTATCGCTACCGAAGGCGGCTGGAATCTTTATGTTTGTGGTAATGGCGGCATGAAGCCCCGTCATGGCGATTTATTTGCCACCAATTTAGATAAAGAAACCTTAATTAAATATATCGACCGGGTATTAACTTTTTACTCACGTACCGCTGACCGCTTACAACGCACGTCAGTATGGATGGAAAATATGGAAGGCGGTTTAGATTATTTACGCTCGGTGGTGATTGACGATAAGTTAGGCGTGTGTGCTGATTTAGAAGCGCAAATGCAGCGCGTCGTCGATACCTATCAATGTGAGTGGAAAACCACGATTGCTGACGAAAGCAAACTCAAACGTTTTCGCCACTTTATTAACAGTGATAAAACCGATGAGAATATTCTTTTTGTTGAAGAACGCGGTCAGATTCGACCAGCCAATGAACAAGAACGTCAGCACATGACTGTGATGGAGGAAGCATAAATGAGTCACTGGATTGATATTTGCCCATTAGAAGATCTACAGCCTGATTCAGGGGTGTGCGCTTTAGTTGAAGATCAGCAAGTGGCGATTTTTTATATGCCCAAAGATAATGCCGTGTTTGCAGTCAATAACTATGATCCTTTTGGCAAAGTACACGTGTTATCCCGTGGCCTGTTAGGTGATATTAAAGGCGAACCGATGATTGCTTCACCTTTATATAAACAGCATTTCAGTTTACTGACTGGACAATGTTTTGAAGATGAAAGCATCAGTATACCGGTCTATGCGGTACGTATAGAAAACCATCGCGTAGCAGTCAGCCTAGAGGAATAATGGAATGAATTATACTTATTATATTGCCGACGTTTTTACCAATAAAATTTTCAGCGGCGCGCAAATTGCTGTTTTTCCAAATGCCGAAGGTTTAAGCTCAGAAAAAATGCGCTTGATTGCCCGTGAGTTGAATTTAACGGAAACGGTTTTTTTAACGCAAAAAGAAGGTGTAGAAAATCAGTTCCGTATGAAAATTTTCACTCCATTAGGTGAAATAGATTTCGCGGGTCATCCCATTATTGCCGCAGGCTATGTTTTAGCCGCTTGCGGTAAACTTCCGGCAAATGCAACTTATACACCGGTTATTTTCCAGCAAAATGCCGGAGCAATACAGGCCAGTATTAGCAACTCAGAAGGCAAGCCGAGCTTTATTCAGTTTACCCGGACAGTCTCACCGATTGTCGATTACTATGCACCGACCGAACATGAACTTGCCAGCTTTTTGGGGATAGATCAAGCACATATTGATACCAAAAAATATGCTGCGCGTCTGGTTGCCTGTGATGTGCCTTATTTAATTGTGCCGGTTTATTATTATGAAACGGTACGCAATGCGGTGTTTAATTTTTCCGCCTGGAGCCAGTCGATTGCCCCGCAAACCGCCGCTCAGGAAATTCTGCTTGTATCGCCCAAAACCCCGTATCAGGATTCAGATTTTGCCGCGCGTTTGGTCGGGCCAAAAATTGGCCTGCATGATGACCCACCGGTCGGCTCTGCGATGCCCGCTTTAGCGGCTTATTTATGTTCTTTCGAGCATATGCAAAAAGGCACTTATACCTTTGCCGTACAACGCGGTGATGAAGACATGCGCCGCAGTATTTTAAATCTGGAAATGGATCATAAAGGCGAAGATCGCTTAACTATTCGCGTTGGCGGAGAAGCGGTAATGGTCGTGCAAGGTGAAATGTTTGTACCAGAAGCGTAACAGACTTAGTTTTTAACGCTGTTTATTCTGATTTAAGGAACACATTTAAGAGTAAAATATTAATTAAGTTTACATTGTTCATATTGATAGCCCCCTTAATATCAGAATAAATAGGTTTACAACAAAGATGATTACAGAAATTGAGATTGAAAATTATAAGTCCTTGCAATAGTTAAGCATGGAAGTCGGACGGTTTAATGTTTTGATTGGTGAAAATGGTTGTGGGAAAAGTAATATTTTAGAGGCGATTACCTTTGCGGCGGCGGCTGAGGCAAATAAGTTGGATAATGAGTTTTTGGTTTCTAGAGGAATTCGGGTTACTGAGCCTGAGTTAATGCGCTCTGGTTTTGAATCTAAAAATAGCATTAAAGATATAAAAATAGCGATGGGATTTTCTCACTTTCTATTTCCTTATACATTAAAAAATAATAATACGCCTTATTCAAAATGGATATTCCATGAGCGTTATCAAGAGAATATAGAATTCGATCAATTCTACGATAAAGTGAAAAAATCTAACATCGACTTAACAAAATTTGAAAAAGGAACCGCCCTTTCTTGTAATGAAGAATATGAAGATACGCTAGAATCTATAAATGTCGAAAAGTTTTTTCGTGATAAAAATAAAATTAATAATTTTATTATTTATTCACCCGAAAATACCTCATTAAGAACTTTCTCTAAAGAAGGGCAAATTCAGCCTTTAGGTATTAATGGCGAAGGCTTACTTAAATTACTCAAAGTCATTCAACAACAATCCGCGCAATCTGAACAAGATGTAACACCTTTAGATGATATTAAGGAATGCTTAGCTTTATTTGACTGGTATGAAAGTATTGATATTTCCAGTGATTTTGCACAAGCTGAACAAAAAATTAACATTAAAGATCGCTATTTAGAAAATGTCTTTGATCAACGTAGTGCTAACGAAGGCTTTTTATTTGTCTTATTTTATATTGCCTTAATGGTCTCAGAAGATACGCCAAAAATATTCGCCATTGATAATATAGATGCTTCGTTAAATCCTAAACTATGTACCAAGCTGATTAAAGAATTAACTCGCTTAGCCAAAAAATACGGCAAACAAGTGTTTGTTACCACGCATAATCCCGCTATTTTAGATGGTATTGATTTGGCAGACGACGAACAGCGATTAATCGTTGTTTCCAGAAATAAACAAGGTTATACGCGCTGCAAACGTATTGAATTAAAAGATAAACCAAAATCCTCAACCGATGAGCCTTTAAAATTATCCGAAGCCTTTTTAAGAGGCTATTTGGGCGGCTTACCCAAAGGATTTTAAATTATGAAATTTGGCTTAGCGTGTGAAGGGGTGACTGATCAAATTACCTTAGAAAATATTCTTTGTGGCTACTTTGATAATCCTGATCTTGATGAAGAGATTGGTCAATTGCAACCGCTTTATGATGAAACTAACCAGAAACAACAAGGACAAGGTGGCTGGGAGCCGTTATTAAGCTATTTAAAATCGAGCCGTTTCAGGGATGATGTGCTTAATACTGAATATGTAATATTACAAGTTGATAGTGATGATTCGGAACATCAAAATTTTGGTGTTGCACATTCGGATGCTGACAATCAAGCCTTATCCATTGAACACTTAATTGAAAATATTAGTATTAAGCTAATATCAGTTATCGATTCAGGTGAGCAAGATTTTTATGCAACACACGGGGATAAAATTATCTTTGCTATTTCAGTACATTCTTTGGAGTGCTGGCTTTATGCTTACTACAATAGTAAAGCATTGAAAAAACCAAAAATAACAGGCTGTTACAATGCTCTGGAATATTTGGCTAGCCAAAAAAATATTTCTAAAAATCAGCCATTTGCAAAAAATTATCACTGTTACCAACAATTAAGTGCGTTCTTTCTAAAGCGTAAAAATATTGAGATCGTTGCTCAAAAAGATCCCAGCTTTAACTATTTTATTCAAGAGATGGACGTAATTCGGATTTCAAATAATTTATTCGGAAAATGAAATAAGTGAAAAAGTCTATCTACAGGCAGCCCATAATAGGAAATCTAATATCCGATGAAAAAACCACGCTTAGTTGTTATTGGTAATGGTATGGCGGGCATGAGAACGGTTGAAGAGCTGTTATCTGCCGCGCCGGACAAATACGATATTACCGTATTTGGTGCCGAACCTTACGGTAATTACAACCGCATTATGCTGTCTTCCGTATTGTGCGGGGAAAAAAATATCGAAGATATCGTTATTAACAACCGACAATGGTATGCAGATAATGACATTACCCTACACGCTGGCGAAGAAAAAGCCGTGGTTAAAATTGAGCGCGGCACCCATACGGTTTATGCCCAAGATGGCACGGAAGCCGCTTATGATCGCTTGCTGATTGCCACTGGCTCTAATCCGGTTATTCTGCCCATTCCGGGACATGACTTAGAGGGGGTGATTAGTTTTCGGCAAATACTTGATGTCGATAAGATGCTGGCTTATAGCCGCACACATAAAAAAGCCGTCGTGTTAGGCGGCGGGTTATTAGGTTTAGAAGCCGCTAATGGTCTCGCTCTCAGAGGCATGGACGTAACTGTGGTGCATAATAATGAAATCTTACTTAACCGGCAGATGGATCATAAGGCGGCAACTTTATTACAAAAAGAACTAGAACAGCGCGGATTGACTTTTAAAATGCCTGCGCAAACTAAAGCATTAGTTGATGATGGTACGGGGCAAATTAAAGCGGTGCGTTTTGAGGATGGCAGTGAATTAGCCTGCGATTTATTTATTATGGCGATTGGTGTGCGTCCGAATATGGCTTTAGCACAACAAGCGGGGTTATATTGCGAACGCGGCATAGTCGTCAATGATACCCTGCAAAGTTACGACCCTTGTGTGTATGCCGTCGGTGAATGTATACAGCATCGCGGTGATACTTTTGGTTTAGTCGCGCCTTTATTTGAACAGGCCAAAGTCTGCGCTAATCATCTTAGTCAGCACGGTGTGGCCGAATATCTGACTTTACCTACTGCAACTAAATTAAAAGTCACGGGTATTAATTTGTTCTCCATTGGCAATTATTTAGGTGATAAAGACTGTGAGTTTATCCAGTTTAGTGATCTTGGCTTGGGTATTTATAAAAAATTAGTGCTTAAAGACAATCGCTTGGTTGGTGCTGTTTTATATGGGGCAACCGCCGATGGTAACTGGTATCAGCAGTTACTGGAAAATAAACAGGATTTATCCAAGATAAGAGACTCGCTTATTTTCGGGCAAAGCTATGCCACATTGAGCGAGGCTGCATAATGGTCTTATCTTCCATATTAACCACTTGTCCTTACTGCGGTGTCGGCTGTGGTGTTGATGCTAAAGTTAATGTAAGCAAGCATCAGGTAAAAATTAAGGGCGATAAAAATCACCCGGCTAATTTCGGTAAACTGTGCTCTAAAGGCTCGGCATTAGGCGAAACCATTGAACTCAATAGCCGCTTATTACAGCCGCAAATCTATGGACAAAACAGTCATTGGGCGGAAACTTTAGATTTAGTTGCTGATACGTTTAGCCGTACCATCAAAGAACATGGGCCTGACTCCGTTGCCTTTTATGTTTCAGGGCAATTGTTGACCGAAGATTACTATGTCGCCAATAAACTCATGAAAGGTTTTATAGGTAGTGCGAATATAGATACTAACAGCCGTTTGTGCATGTCTTCATCGGTTGCCGGCCATAAGCGCGCCTTTGGCTCGGATACCGTTCCGGGCTGTTATGCGGACTATGAATTAGCCGATATGATTATCTTAATTGGTTCTAATACGGCTTGGTGTCATCCGGTGAGTTTTCAGCGTATTCGTGCGGCTAAAGAAGCAAATCCAAACTTGAAGGTCGTGGTTATTGATCCACGCCGTACTGCCAGTTGTGACATAGCCGATTTGCACCTTGCTGTTGCCAGTGGCAGTGATGGGTTTTTATTTAATGGCTTGTTGTCTTATTTAAGCAGTAATAAAGCTATTGATGAAAATTATATAGATACCTATACCGAAGGCTTTCATAGTGCATTGCATAGTGCCTCTCGCTTTGATTTAAGTGATATTGCTCAGCAATGCAACTTATCAATTGGCGCTATAGAACAATTTTATCAATGGTTTGCAGGCCACGAAAAAGTCATGAGTCTATATTCTCAAGGCATCAATCAATCCAGCTCAGGCACCGATAAAGTCAATAGTATTATTAATTGCCATCTTGCTACAGGCAGAATCGGCAAGCCGGGAATGGGGCCTTTTTCTTTAACTGGACAACCTAATGCCATGGGTGGGCGCGAAGTTGGTGGACTCGCCAATCAACTCGCAGCGCATATGGAATTTGCTACGCCTAATGCAATAGATCGCGTGGCGCGATTTTGGCAGAGCGATGCGATTGCCACGAAACCCGGTTACAGTGCTGTCGAATTATTTGATGCCATAGACTCAGGTAAAATAAAAGCCGTGTGGATTATGGCGACTAATCCAGTCGTCAGTTTACCAAATGCGGATAAAGTAAAACGCGCTTTGCAGCAATGCGATTTTGTCGTGGTTTCTGATTGCGTCGCACATACCGACACCTTGGATTTAGCGCATGTGAAATTGCCCGCACTAGGCTGGAGTGAAAAAGACGGCACAGTGACTAATTCAGAGCGCTGCATTTCGCGCCAACGCCCCTTATTCGCACCTGCCGGAGAAGCCAAGCCCGACTGGTGGATACTTACTCAAGTTGCTAGACGCATGGGTTATGAACAGGCATTTCATTACACTAGTAGTGTCGAAATTTTCCGCGAACATGCCGCGTTGTCTGCTTTTGAAAATGATGCACAACACGGTTTGCGTGATTTTGATATTTCCGCCTTTGTTGACATCAGCGCACACGAATACGAACAATTACAGCCAATACAATGGCCAGTAAATAGCGAAAACCCAAACGGTACGCCGCGTTTATTTGCCCAAGGTGGCTTTTTTACCCCATCAGGCAAAGCGCAATTTATCCCGATTACTCCACGCGCGCCGGTTAATATTGCGACCAAGGATTATCCCTTTATTTTAAATACCGGACGCATACGCGACCAGTGGCACACCATGACGCGTACCGCTTTAGCCACTAAGCTTAATCAACATAAAAGCGAGCCCTTTGTCGAAATACATTCTATGGATGCCCAGCAACAGCATTTAGAAGATAAGGCTTTGGCGCAGATAAGCAGTCATTGGGGCAGTATGTTGGCGCGTATCACGGTAACGGATGCTCAACCGCAGGGGCAACTGTTTATCCCGATCCACTGGTCAGCACAATATGCCAGTTTAGGCCGTGTCGGGGCTCTAGTGAATCCTGAAGTAGATCCCATATCCAAACAGCCAGAAAGCAAACATACACCAGTTAATATCAAAAGCTACCAACCGGCATGGCAAGGTTTTGTGTTATCACGGCGTGAATTGCCTCTGCTACAAACCGAATATTTAGTTAAAGTGAAAGGCGAACAATTTTACCGCTACGAATTAGCAGGCAATACCTTAAACGAAGACTTTAGCCAATGGGTAAGAAAACAATTATGCGCGAATCAGCCTGACACACCTCAATGGCAAGAATATCAAGATCAGAGCAAAGGTATTTACCGTGCGGCACGTCTCATTAACAATCAATTAGAAAGTATCGCTTTTATTGCGCCTGACAGTCACTTACCTGAACGTAATTGGCTGACTGGTTTATTTATTACTAAAGTTTCGGGGTTCATTTGCCCCCTAATTTAACCCCAATTTACGTATATCTCATTGATTTATTGAGTCTCTAGCCGTAGAGTTTTTGGATCAAGTTGCAGGGCT